>JBBSCL010000065.1:0-10172 GCA_038250345.1 Leptolyngbyales cyanobacterium | reverse complement strand
TTTGCGCCCCACACTTGTTTTCCCTGGGCATCAAAACCGCGATCCCAGGTGTTCATGCTGGTGGAAGTGAGTTCGATCTGGTTGGTGATGCGCACGGCTCCTCGGACGTTGGCGGGGCAGCCATCAATAGGCGTGTTGCCCATGTAGCTCGTGCCAACTTGTTTGAGGAAGACGTTGCAAATAGGAGTGCCTAGATCGCTGAGGTTGGTGATTTGTTTTGGATTGTCTGCGCGATTTGTGAAGCGATCCTTACGGGAGTCGCACAATCCAGACCAGCGCGTTGGATCGGCTGGCTTAAAGGAGCGCGATCGCACACTTTGGCTGAGGGAACTGGGCGAAATTTCTAGAAACCGCTGACGATATGGCTTATCAAGAGAGGTGGACATTGCCTGTTCCTGATATAAAAAAATGGACTCGGAATCTGCTGGGGTCAGCAATCCAATCCGGCAGGTCGTCATTTGCACATTGGGCGCTTTAGGATTGGCGATCGCTTGGGCTGAGGTATCCATTTTGCCGGATAGCAACGCCGCGACTTCTTCTGCCTGTTGTTCCAAGGTGCTGGAAGTTTTGGCTATCGGCTTGGCAATTGCAACGACAGAAGTGAGCAGATACGCCAGTGCGATCGCCCCACCCGCTTGAAGTGACAGCGGGTTCATAACGGTTGAAAAGAAAACGCAGTGCCGAAGATTCTAGCGCGTCTTTAGCGGGTTGCGATCGCTCCATCGGCTTTCATCAAAATTGATTGCCAGGTCGCGTATCCTTTGGCGCTGAGGTGCAAACCATCGGTTGTGAGGTCTTGCCGCAGCTTGCCAGCAGCATCTGCCATTTGGGCGGAAAGATCGAGGAAGTAGGCACCATTGTAGGTAGAAAGTGCCCTGAGTTGGCGATTGAGTTGGGTAATGCGATCGCTGGATGCAATCACAGATCGAGTTGGCAGCACCGACTGTACGATCAAGTTTGCTTGGGGGTGGGTTTGCCGAAGTCGGGTAATAATTCGGCGCATATTCCACAGAATTTCGTTGTCGGTGGCTCCCTGTTTCAGGTCATTGATGCCTGCCATTAGATAAATGACGCGGGGGCGGGTTGCGGCAAAATCAGACAGGCGGTGAAGAATGCCGCTGGTGGTTTCGC
This sequence comes from Leptolyngbyales cyanobacterium, assembly GCA_038250345.1. Classification (GTDB taxonomy): domain Bacteria; phylum Cyanobacteriota; class Cyanobacteriia; order Leptolyngbyales; family Leptolyngbyaceae; genus ULC077BIN1. Next base: position 9,041 of record JBBSCL010000065.1, on the reverse strand, counting down.
CTGAAATCGATTGGTTCAGCCAAGTTTGAGGTTGGGGCAGGCGATCGCTGGGAAACCACAGGCTCAAAGAGTCGCCCAACAACACACCAACGCGTTGAGTCGTCGTTGCTTTAGCCGCGATCGCGGCTTCCCGTTTCATCAAAGTGCGCCATTGCTCGTAAGTGGGTTGTTGGGTGGCATTGCTCCAAACCGATTGAAAGCTGTTGGTTGGCAGGTGAGTGTAGAGGTGACCTGTGCTGGCTGCGGCAACCCGCTGAGAATAAAGCTGGCTACCTGACCTGGGGACGTTTGGCGCTGAAGAAAATTCTGTGGAAGTCATCATTTCAGGGCGACTTGGCGATCTGAGCTTGAGCAAAAGTTGGTTCAACCGCTGCTTTTCAGCCTGCACTGCTTGACTGCGGAGCGCCCGGAGTTCGTCTTTTGGAGCGAGGCTGTCTGTTTTGTCAGAAATTTGAGTAGAAGCAAGGATCAGCGAATCAAGCATGGTGAAATGGCAGCAAACTCTGCTTACTATTCACACTCGACACTGCTTCATTTCAGGAAAGTTGCGATCAAACTTCAACTTTATTTTCTCTATCGCTGCCATAAAGATCGCCGCTCCGTTGATGCTGCACGACCTGAGCGATCGTGTTGATCAACTGATCAAGGTCAATGGGTTTAGGAAGCCACTTTTGAAAGCCTGCGGCTAAAGCCAGCAGCTCATCATTTCCCTGGATGTAGCCTGACACCGCAATTGCAGGTAGAGATTGACCAAACTCAAGTTCTGAAGCTCTCAGCTTGCGAAGGAGGGCATAACCATCTACATTGGGCAAAGCAATGTCGCTGATTAAAATATCGGGAGTAAACTGAGTAAGAACGGTAAAGGCTTCACCGACGGAAGCGACTGTCATCACATTAGCGCCTAGGCTTTCCAAAAAACAGCTATACAAAGCTCGATTGTCTAGGTCATTGTCAACTGCTATAATCCTTAATCCCGTAAGTTCTGAGAACTGATCCTGCATACTGAATTCTTGGTAGCTTCCCTAAATCGCCAGTCTTGCTCAATAAAGGCTGTAAAGGCTTAAAGGGAACTGTAAATCTTTCTAGATCAAGAAGTCAGTACGGTTTTAAACAAAACAATCAATACAGTCAATTTTTAGTCATTATTTTAGCGGATCGTCCGAATACGGGACTATTGCCTCAGCATTCGGGACAATTCATTGCTGATCACGCCGTAGCACTCACAGGAAAAGTCTTCCAGTCCAAGTCGATTCACAATCTCAATCTTGCCGCGCGTATGGCGGATCAGCCCCAATTGAGCCAAGTTGCCTGCTGCCACTGTCACCCCGGCGCGGCGCACACCCACCATTTGACTAATGAACTCTTGGGTGAGCAAAAACTCATCGCTGGAAACAGCATCGGCGACCAATAGCAGCCAGCGCGCTAGGCGTTCTTCGGTCGTGTGAAAGCGATTACAAGCCACTGCCTGCGAGGTTTGTGCGAGTAGAATTTGCACATAGCGCAGCAATATCTTTTGCAGGCTGTCTCCCTTGTCAAACTCCGCTTGCAGCACCGTTGCCTTCAGCCGGATCGCCTCGCCTGCCACTTGCACAAGGGCGCGGTGGCTTCCGATTGTGCCACCCAAAACCACTGGAAGCCCCGCCATGCCTTGGTGTCCTGTAATGCCCACTTCGATCGTCGAGCCATCCATCAGGGTCGAAACCAAAGAAATCATCGCGCCGGTGGGAAAATAGACGTATCGGATGACATCATTCGCTTCATAAATCACCTGATAAAGGGATAGTGAAACCCATTCTAGGTGAGGCTGGAGGCGTTGATAATCTTCAGGCGGCAGCGCTTTCAATAGCCAATTCGCAGCCACACCGTCAGATTGAGACAGAGGCATAGAAATTATTCCTAGTGAAAGCTAGTTGAGAAAAAACAATCGACAACAAAAGGAAGTGCGTTAACGCTTTAACCCTCATTGCCAAAAAGCAATTTTTTCAGTTTAAAGCAGAACGCTAAATCTTACTTATGACAGTAGCAAAAACTGTAGATTCGTAGTAGACCACACTCGCGTATTGAGCGTCTGTACGGTTTTCGACCTAGCTCCCTTTTCCCGTTAGTCAGGCATAGTTGATGATGGGGTGTTCTTGGAAGGGTAGATCGCTTTAACCCACAAAGACGATCGAGGAATCGAGGAGCCTATTGGTATCGCGCTGCTGCTTATCAAAAAACGCGATCGCTGATCTTTGCAACCCCACGCAAAAGTTGAAAACGAGCGCGGTAAGATGACATTTGAACACCAATTTTTAACAAGCTGAGTTTTGAGATGGAGAACACGACCATTAACTGCGCTGAAGCCTGCATCAACGGCTGCGTATTAGGCGACAAGTGCCCCAACCTGGAGTACAAAGCGAAAGCGGTGAGTTTTGTGAATGAAACATCGCTCGATCAACTGCTGGAAATTGCTGAGTCAGCCCGCATGAAAAAAATGACAGAGCCGCCCAAGTGGATTTTGCCAGAAGAGTAGGGGCGTAGCATTCGGTAGGAGATCTTTGGTCAAATGCAAGGGGTTTTGCCCGAATGCTACGCCCCTACAGGGAATTATCTAATGACCAATCCAGATTCAGCGATCGCTGTTGCCGCGATTTCCCGGCTCAATCACTTCTCGCACTCGATAGATCGGTCGTCCTTGCGATTCGTGATAGGTTCGCATCAGCAGTTCTGCCAGTAACCCAAAGCAAAACAACTGCACCCCGGTCAAAATCAAGACAACGACCAAAATCAGCAGGGGACGGTTAATGCTTTCGCCAAAGCTGAGCTTGAGGGTTGTGAGATATAAACCAATTAATGTTCCTAAAAAGATAGATAACACGCCCATAGAGCCGAATACGTGCATGGGGCGAGTCAAAAACTTACGCATAAAGAAGACGGTGATCAAATCCATGACGACGCGAATTGTGCGATCGAGTCCATATTTGCTTTTGCCAAACTGTCGGGGGTGATGGCGCACCGGGATTTCGGCAATCCGCGCCCCTTCAATAAATGCCAGGGCAGGCAGAAAGCGGTGCAACTCCCCATAGAGGTTCATATCGGCGATGAGTTCGGCGCGATAAGCTTTAAGCGAGCAGCCGTAGTCGTGAACCTTAACCCCGGTGACTTGGGCTATCAGCCAATTGGCAATTTGAGACGGAATTAACCGAGTAATCGTGGCATCCTGCCGATTTTTACGCCAGCCGCTCACGAGGTCATAGCCTTCGCTCAATTTGTCTAGGAGAATGGGAATATCAGCCGGATCATTTTGCAGATCTCCATCCATTGTGATGATGATTTGTCCTTTAGCGTGGCTGAATCCTGCCGCCATCGCTGCGGTTTGCCCATAGTTCCGCCGCAAAATTACACTGCGGAGATCGGCGCGATCGCTGGCAATTTGCTTGAGCAGATCACCGGAACCATCTGTAGATCCGTCGTCGATACACAGGATTTCGTAGCTGATGTTGGCAGCGATCAACGTAGCAGAAATTGCCTCCAATAGGCGGGGCAAATTTTCATATTCATTGTGAATTGGAACAACGACAGAAACTTGAGGCTGGAGGGCTGATGCCCATAATTTGCTGCTTGCAACAGTGAATGTCATGCGGAAGGAGAAGGTAGAGTGCGATAAAGGTGAGAAGATGCGATCTGATTCTACAGGGTTTGAGTTGGCTGATAGATGGCAATAATGCGTCCGGCTCCCCGCAACTGAGCGTAGTAAGCCTGACTGACGCGGCTTGCTTGATCAGATAAGACATCGATCGCGATGCCATTGTGCCCCTGATCTTTACCAGAACTGTGAATGTAATGGTTGTCGCCTAAGTGCAGTCCAACGTGGGTCGCTTTTTGAGGCGTTCCAAAAAATATCAGATCGCCGGGTTGCAAGTCTGAAACCGCGATCGCTTGAGTAAATGCTTCTTGCTGATAGGCATCTCTCGGCAGCCACACACCGACTGAGGCAAAAGCGGCTTGCATTAAACCAGAGCAATCGTAGTTGGGTGCCACCGTGCCGCCCCAGAGATAATAGTTGGGCTGATTTTTTGCCGCATGGGTAAAGGCGATCGCATCTGGAATTTTTGCTTGAATCTCTGCGGCAGACAGTGAGAGCGGCTGATATTGCTGAGGAGCTTCCTCTAAATACGCGAGATCTTTGACCGAAATCCAGCCGGGATAGTCATCTTCACACAGACAAACGGCGATACAGGCTTTGCCCAGATGAATCAACGCATCTAAACTTTGGTCACCCTCCAATTGTTCCAGCACTGTGGAAGTTCGCAGATGTCTACCAATGGCTGCTTGAGTTGCCAACCGCTCCAGCGCTGGCGAATCGAACAAATCTAAAGCTTGGCTACCAACGTATTCTGTCTGAATTCTGTTCTTTTGAACTTGAGCCTGAAGTGTCTGCAAAGAAATCACGGCTAAAATCTCCCCCCATCACACCGCGCATATCATAGCAGCAATGCCACTATCCATTCACTGCAACGAGTTTTTAGAAATTTCTCAGAGTTTTCCGGATTGTAGAGGAGAACTCGGAATAGTTAAGTGGTAGATGCACCCTGATTGTCGCCCTCAGCCTCAAGCTGGGGGCTTTTTGTTGGGGAGTTTTGAGTTTTGAGTTCTAAGTTTTGAGTTTCATTAAAACTGGGCGATCGCACCTTGATGATCAATTTGCAGCACCTTAACGATCGCATCAATGGTTTGATTTTTCCAGGTAGTGGCGATCGCGGTTTTTACCTGTTCTGCTTGGGTCATTTCTGCTAGCGCCAACAGAGTCGGTCCTGCGCCGCTAATTACCAGCCCATAAGCACCGGCGGCGATCGCTGCCTGCTGCACCACTTCATAACCTGGAATTAGCGCTTGCCGATAGGGTTGATGGATGCGATCTTGCAAAGCGGCTTCTAGCCAAGCCGCGTTTCCTGTTTCCAAGCCTCGCAGCAGTAAGCCTAAATGGGCGGTGTTGAAGATGGCATCCGCACGACTGTAGCTGTTGGGAAGTACACTACGCGCCTCTGCGGTGGATAGCTCAAAGTTGGGAATGGCAGCGATCGCGGCAATGCTGGGATGCCAGGGAATATCACAAATTTGCCACTCACCCTTCACGCCCGTAGCTGCTAAGCGACAGCCTCCCATCAGCGCTGGCACCACATTATCGGGATGTCCTTCGATTTCCACGGCTAATTTCACCACGGCTTCCAGGCTCAGCGGTGACCCTGCCAAAACATTTGCGCCCATCACCCCCGCCGCGATCGCGGTTGCCGAACTTCCCAAACCCCGCGCCAGCGGCACTCCCAGTTGAATGTCAATGTTGACGGAAGGTATAGGCTGACCAATCTGTTGATAGAGCTTGGCAAAGGCTTGATATGCCAAATTGGATGCATTGGTTGAAACCCGTGCCGCTTCTGCCCCGGTTGCCGTGATCACAACGGTTGTAGGGCTAGAATCCAACTGCGAAAATGTGAAGGAATTGTAGAGAGATAAAGCTGCCCCCAAACAATCAAAACCGGGTCCAATATTGGCGGTGGTGGCAGGAACCGCGATCGCAACAGAAGTAGGATGAGACATCAAAATAAAGCCAAATCTGGCATGTAGTCAGGCATTGCCAATGATATAGCAGAGAAGGGAAGGAAGTTTTGAGTTTTCGATCCTGAAACTAAAACCTAAGTAACAGCAATATGTTACGGGGCAATATTTTCATCATATATGTGAAGCCTTAATAAGGTTAGGGCATCGGATATACGAAAATATACGGAGTTTAATTAAAATGATAAGGCACGTGCATCAGTTCTTTTCCTGATGCACTGCAACTTACACTCAATGTTGTGTCTGCGTTATGTCGAATCTAAATCGTGTTGAAATAGATTGATCTGATCACTAAAGTGTCACAGGGTTTCTATTTTTAGATTAGTGAACCCCTTAAGTTTAAGATCTCTGTTGATATACGCTGGCGGCGATCGAATAGGTTAAAACAAACTTCTTTTATGCCTCGTGCTTCATCTAAATTTTCTCAAGTCAAAGTCTCCATGCCCCTAAAAGACTCTACGCAGGTATTAGAGCTTCAGCTTTGGAATGAACGCTGTGTTGCTTTGCTAGGGCAACAGATGACTGAGTGCGTGACTGCTTATTTGCAAGATGAAAAGGCAATCACACCGGACAGTGCGAACCAAGCTGAACTCGCAGTTTTTCAGCAGGTTATTTCTGGCTTGAGCCGCTTGTTAGAAAATGCAACGGTCGCGATCGCGCTGCCAATATCACATCACCCTGAAACCGAATTTGTGGTGACCTGCGTTGCCGGATGTGAGCGATCGTCCTCGTTGACCTGGAAGTTATCCAAAAGCAAAGAGATTATTCTGAAGCAAGGACAGAGAATCAGCCGCTCAGACTTTGCCAAGTTGCGGCAGCGCGTTGATTCATTTGGGCAAAGCCCGTATTGCGTTTGTAAAATTCGCGAAGAGCAGTGCGAAGCATGGCTGTTGATTGGTCATGCAACCGAGGAGCCAAGCAAGTTATCTGATGATTCGCTTCAGTCGCCCTGTTCCGATAAAACCTTGCAGCGGATTGCCCAACAGTGCGCGGCGGCGCTACACCAGATCCGGCTGATTTCCAGCCAGCGTCAACAGCACCAAGCGCTACTGACAAGAAATCAAGAACTTGAACAAACCAACCAGCTAAAAAGTGAGTTTCTTGCCAACACTAGCCACGAAATTCGCACGCCCTTAAGTTCCATTCTGGGGTTTACCCATCTTTTGCAGCAACAGGGCTTTGACCCGTTAAATCTGCGCCATCAGGAATATCTCAAAATCATTTTGAGTAGTGGTCGGCACCTATTGGCATTGATTAACGACATTTTGGATTTGTCCAAGATCGAAGCCAATCAAATGACCTTACAATGGGAAACGGTTGACGTGGAGGAACTGTGCAAAGTTTGCCTGACTCTAGTGCGCGAAAAAGCCAGCGACAAGGGATTAAGTGTGCAGTTAGAAGTGCAGCCAACTCTGAAAACGCTTGAAGCGGATAGCTTACGACTCAAGCAAATGCTGTTTAATCTACTGTCTAATGCGATCAAGTTCACTTTAAGGGGTTCAGTTGGGCTGCAAGTGCGGTCTACAGAGGGACAAATCCGCTTTACGGTGTGGGACAGCGGCACTGGAATTTCACCTGAACAGCAGTCTCTTTTGTTTAAGCCTTACTCGCAGATCGCCAACGTTGCAGTAGAGCGCAGTGAAGGAACGGGGCTAGGTTTGGTGCTAACTCAAAAATTCGCAGAACTTCACGGTGGACAAATTGAAGTGAGTTCGGAACTGAATCAAGGGTCTCGGTTTACGATCGTGTTGCCTTGCCGCTCAACCGGATTAACTGAAGATTTGGAACTTTGTGATGTGTATTTAGCAGGGAATGAACCTCAATCTGATCTGTCAGACTCTATGCCGCAGGCGATCCGCCAGGGAGTTGTAGCTAAACAGGTGACCTCAGAAACAGTACAAGCACAAGATAGAACGAGTGCTGTTGAGCAAACAAACCCTGACTCAATCGCGATCGCCCTATTTGATGATGAGGATGCCAACCAGCAGGATGTTGCATTTAATCGAGTGCTATTGGTAGAAGATAATTTTCCGAATGCGAAGCTGATGTTGACTTACTTGAGTCGTTTGAGCTACGAGGTCACCTGGGCAAAAGATGGCAAGGAGATGTGGAATGCGCTGGAGCGATCGCTGCCTGCGGTGATTTTGATGGATGTGAATTTGCCGGATGCAGATGGGCTTACTTTGACGCGGCAACTAAAGCAGCATCCCCGCTATCAGGCTATTCCGGTGATTGTGCAAACGGCAATGGCAATGAAGGGCGATCGCGCCGTTTGTTTAGAATCTGGAGCCGACGATTATATTTCTAAGCCAATTGATCTCGATGCTCTAGCGCAACTGATGACGCAATACATCAAGCTTGGGGCGAAAGCGATCTAGCTGAGACTTCGCTTAAGAGTGTTCTAAAAGTCTACGCCCCGTTTCAGATCTACGCCTTTTTCGGCATAGTGTTTGTGGCAGATCATTTCAGAGTGAACGCTGGCGAGATCAAAGTAGGCAGGCAAATTTTTGCAACGCCCGGTAATAATGATTTCGGTGTCGCGGGGTTTGCGAAGCAAGGCTTGCACGATGGGTTCTTCGGGCAACAGTTCGAGATCGACGGTGGGATTCAGTTCATCCAAAATCAGGGTTTTGTAGAGTCCAGAAGCGATCGCAGCTCTGGCAATTTCCCAACCCCGCTCGGCTTCCACATAGTCCAATTCTTGCTGCTGACCTCTCCACACGATCGCATCCCGTCCACAGCGCTGATGATCGACCAGGTTTGGGTAACTTTGACGCAGGGCAGCGATCGCGGCATCCTCGGTATAGCCTGAGCCACCTTTGAGCCATTGCATGATCAGCACCCGATGGGATTTATCTTGACTGATGCCGCGCCCGATCGCCTGGAGCGCCTTGCCTAAAGCACTGGTCGATTTGCCTTTTCCTTCGCCCGTGTAGATTTCAATGCCCTCAATGCCGTGATTCTGGGCTTTGGAATGATAGTGCGGACGCATTTCTGAGTGCAGATCGGCAATATCCAGCAAGGGTTGGGGGGCGGCGCGTCCGGTGGCAATCACTTCCATGTGGTCGGGTTTGCGTTGCAGAGTGCTAACCACTTCATCCACGGGCAACAAGCCCAAATCAAGGACGGGGTTCAACTCATCTAGCACGACCACGGAATATAGCCCAGATGCGATCGCGCCTTTTGCCACATCCCAACCCCGCTGCGCTTCTAGCTTGTCGAATCGGGTAATTTGATCGGCTCCAAAAAACTCAGCCCGTCCAGTGCGAACCTGATCAATTAAATGAGGAAAGCCGCGCTGCAAAGCTTCGATCGCGGCATCTTCATCGTAGGTGCGCCCTGGACCTTTAAGGAATCGCAGCAGCAGCACACGAGTTTGCAAATCGCTGTGAATGCCTAATCCAATAGATCGCAGCACCACGCCCAAGGCTGCTTGAGATTTGCCT
>JBBSCL010000064.1:0-10215 GCA_038250345.1 Leptolyngbyales cyanobacterium | reverse complement strand
CAGCACAAAGTAAAAAAAATCCCTGACGAAACCGCCAGGGATTAAATCAGGGTGCATCTACCATTCCTTTCTTCTCTACAAAGCAGCCATTTTAGGAAGAATTGAATAGAGTTTTTATGAAGATATAGCGAGTCCGGTTTGGAGCGTTCGACCCGTCTGATTAAAATGCTTACCGCTGTTTTTAATGCTGCTGAGTTTTCGCTGGCGGAGCCTCTCGCTTGGCAGAAAAAGGGACTTCGTTCGCGCTAGAACTGAGACGAAGGGTGCCTTTGAGCCTATCTTGCTCAATCATTCCCTGAATCGTGACGCTGCCCTGGCAGTTGGGAATATCTCTGACGCTTCCCTCTAAAGTGAACTGCTGATTGCGCCAATTGCCATGCAAGGAAGGGCGATCGCGAGCCATTTGAACCATCTTTTCAGACGCAGGTGGCAAGAGAGAACCCGTCAGGAACACACCCGATTGTTGAACCTCAAGAATGACTGACTGAGCCTGCAAACATCCTGGCAATGAGGACGCTAAAAGGGGATAACGACCATCAATTCTATAGGGCGCTTTGAGATTTGCCTCACCATAGGCAGTGGCAAGGCTAAACAAAAGCGTAACGCTGCCGATCGCACATCCATAAAAAATGAGCGATTTTGGACTGAAATGCCCCTTCATGCGCTGACCTCCGGTTTTTGAATAATCTCGGTGGTGCTGGGTAGAACCGATGCCAAATGAGAGGTGACGCGGCTGTAGCGCCGAGTAATTAACAGGGAGGAGTAACACTGCACGGCTAATCGATCGGCATAAAATCCCAAGGTTTGGCGCTCAAGCCCCCATTCGCGGCTGGCTCCGGCAATGGTGAGATCGGCGTTTGCAGAGGCTTGCACGACAGCGGCGATCGGGTTTTGCGATTCCACTTGAGGAATATGAATCCGCTGGAGCAAAGAATCAGGCAGTTGATTCATCAGGGTTTTTAGCTCGTAGGTGAGGTCGCTGGTTTGATGCTCTTGGGCAACTCGCAAAATGGTAAGAGAGCAATCTGGGCTATTCAGCACCAATCTCAGAGCAATTTCTAAACCCAAATCATTGTGAACATTCGGCACATAGGGAACCAGCAGTTTTTCTAGTTTGCCATGCTGGCGATCGACAAACACGGCAACATCTGCCCGTGCGGTGCTGAGGATTTGCCCCACTCTGCCGCCCAAGCGATTTTTGCTAAACGCTGGACGATGCCATCCCAGCAACACCAGGTCAATCCGATCGCGTTCGGCGATGTTGGCAGTTTCTTGACCAATATCTCTAGTTGCCCGCACGACTGGATGCACCAATGAGCGAATGAACGGCGGCTCCAAGGTCTCAATCAAGTCAAGCATTTGACTGCGGCGATCGGCGATTAGGCGCTCGACTGAGGCAGGGGTGCTTTGGTAGGCATACTCTTCTTCTAGCTGAATCAAGCTGAGCGGATAAACTGCCGCAGAGCTGGGCGAATCGGCAGAGGGCGGTTGATTGCTAGCCGCGATCGCAGTTGCCAGTTGAATCAGCCCTTGTTGCGTACTGGGGTTTGCGATCGGCACCAAAATCCGATAATTGGCAGCAACCTCCTCGGTCACAGGCTCCACCATCGTTTCCCGAATTTGCTGCTTCGGATAAATCCATTCCAGCAGCGGCGAGGTCATAAACGTAGTCACCAGCGCCATAATCACCAGCATGGTAAACAATAGCGGCGAGATCACACCCAAGCTCAGCCCAATGTTAAGCACAATCAACTCCGTTAGCCCACGGGTGTTCATCATCCAACCCAGTGCCGCCGCATCTCGCTTTTCAATCCCACAAAACCGAGCCGCCACGTTAGTGCCCACATATTTGCCCACAATGGCAACGGCAACCACTAAAGCGCACAATCCCCACAGCACCGGGCTATTGAGCAAGCCAATCTGAGTTCTCAAGCCGCTGTAAGCAAAGAAAATAGGCAGCAAGAGAGTCAATACAAAATCTTCAGTTTTTTGCGCCAGTTCGCGGGTCAAGCCTGGATGTTTGGGCATGACAGCACCGAGCGAAAAGGCACCAAAAATTAGGTGAATGCCAATCAGTTCCGTGATCAATGCTGAGGTGATTACGCCCATGTAAATGCCCGCCAGCATGAACTGATTCAGGTGCCCAGTGCGATCGAAATAACGAGCCAACCGCTGCAAAAATACCCGCATGACGGTCAACATCAGCGTGATGAAAACAGCAGAAGTCAAAATCGTGGGCAAGGCTCCTATCATGCTGTTGGTGCGGGTGACTGCGATCGCCACTGCCAGCAAACACCACGCCGTCACATCATCCACCGCCGCACAGGTCAGCGCCAACGTTCCTAAAGGGGTTGACTGAAGATTATTTTCAGTAATGATTCTGGCTAATACTGGAAACGCCGTGATCGACATCGCTGACCCCAAAAATAGCGCAAACGCCGTAAACGACACCCCGTTATTGGAAACCAGCGGATACAGCAGCAGTGACAATAGAGTTCCTAATGAAAACGGCACCAGAATACTGACGTGAGAGATCAGCACCGCCACATCAATTTGACTTTTCAAGTATTTTTGATCAAGCTCCAGCCCAATCAAAAACATAAAAAAGATCAGCCCTATTTGAGACAGCACTCCCAAATAGGGGATCACCTCTGGCGGGAACAAAAAAGCCGCCGCATCGGGAGCCAGCCAGCCAAACAGCGAGGGACCCAGCATAATCCCGGCAACAATTTCGCCAAGCACCAAGGGCTGTCTGATCCGGCGAAAAGCCAAGCCAACCAAGCGGGAAAGCCCGATGATAATCAGGATGTTGATTAGAACAAGAACTACAGTATCGATTTTCATAGGCAGAGGAAGGTGAGGGAGTTTTGAGTTTTGAGTTTTGAGTTTTGAGTTTTGAGTTTTGTTCGCGTAGCGTTTCCGCAGGAAATATTTTGAGTTTTGAGTTCAGTTCTAGCCCCTAGCCTCTTTCAAAGGTCTGCCGCGCCAAGTCCAGCCCCAGCCCGTTTTAGTTTTGATGATAGAACCAAGAATGATGGCTGTGACGAAGGCTCCACCAGCACCAGTGAGCCACCAGTAGCGCGGCGGAATGGCAGACAGTTGGGCGATCGCGCGACGGATGGGATATTGCAACAGAATGCTGGCAACGGCAAGGGCGATCGCAATTCCATCTAATGGTGTGAATCCGGCTAGCGATCCCTTTAGTAAAAGACCAATAGCCGCTAACCAAGGGAGTGTGCAAATCCAAAACACCAGCAGCGCAGTTTGCAACGTCACCCCTAAGTTTCGCTGAGAGCCGAGATACCAGTTTTTCGTCCAGCCTTCCCACAGTGCCGCGCCGGTCGGATACATTCGCAGGGTGCCTAACTCATGCCCTAGCCCACAGTGTAACGTCAGTCCTTTTTGCTTAATCAACCGCGCTAGCTCTACATCTTCCACGACCTGATCGCCGACTGCTCGATGCCCACCAATTTGTTCGTAAGCCGTCCGCCGAAACAGCATAAACGGTCCTACCGCAAAGACGGTTTCAGACTGGGGATCGTTAATTTGAGCAAAGTCAAGCCCTGCTGCCAAGATGCCTGCAATTAGCGGTTGCGCTAGCCACTCTGCCCAACAGCCACAAATAAGGGTGAGCCAACAGGTGAACAAATCAAGCTGCGATCGCTGAACAAACTCCAACGCCGTCGAAATTGCACTCGGTTTCAGCCGCACATCGGCATCCAAAAACAGCAAAAACTCTCCGCTTGCTTGCTGGACTGCTTGCACACACGCCCAGTTTTTGCCCACCCACGCTTCGTCGGCTGGGCGGGATATTCCAGCAATCACCTCCAAGCGGGGATCGGCAAGGGTCGCCTGTAAATTTTGGGCGATCGCTAGGGTATCGTCCGTTGATTGGTCATCCACTACCCACACTTTGAGCCAATCTGCTGACCAATCAGAGCTTTCTAAAACCGCCATAATACAGGCTGCAATATTATCAGCTTCGTTATAAGCAGGAATAATCACCGAAACCTTGGCAGGTGGGCACAGTCGGTCACTTGACGTGTTGACTAGAAGCTGAGGAGCAGAGATAGCTGCCGATCGCAGCTTGCCTAAATACAGCAGTATCCCGCTTAGCGCCAGCAGTAGTGCAACGATCCCAAACAAACTTATCCACAATGAAGCAATCATTCAGTTATTCAGGAAGGGGCATTGCATTCAGCCTATCGCAGCGAATGTCATGGGTGAATTGTCAGTAAGTCAAGCACCGTTATCAACGGAATACCGATCGCGTGTTTAAGTTTGCATAATTAGCGCGATCGCAAATCTAAAAAAATTATTAACTAAAAACAAAAGAATTATGACAGAATCTTGTTGCTTAGAAACATCGAGATCGTTGCGGATAGCTTTCCCAGAGATACTCGTACTTTCTAAAAATTCTTAGCAAACCTTCAGCAAATACCTTACTTGATGATGCCTCGGATACTCGTCATTGATGACGACCCCGCAATCTCTGAATTAGTCGCCGTCAACCTGGAAATGGCTGGATATGAAGTTAGTCAGGCTTCAGATGGTATCAAAGGGCAAGCAATGGCGTTGCAGATTCAACCTGATTTGATCATGCTGGATTTGATGTTGCCAAAAGTAGATGGCTTTACCGTTTGCCAGCGGCTCCGGCGAGATGAGCGCACCGCTGACATTCCCGTGTTGATGGTGACTGCTTTAGGGGAAACCCAAGATAAAGTTAATGGCTTTAACGCAGGTGCCGATGACTATCTCACCAAACCCTTTGAATTAGAGGAAATGCTGGCGCGAGTTCGAGCATTGCTGCGTCGCACCGATCGCATTCCCCAAGCCGCCAAACACAGCGAAATTTTGAACTACGGACCGCTAACACTGGTGCCTGAACGATTTGAGGCAATTTGGTTCGATCGCACCGTCAAGCTGACTCATTTAGAGTTTGAACTGCTGCATTGCTTACTTCAGCGACATGGGCAAACCGTATCTCCTAGCGAAATTCTCAAAGAGGTGTGGGGCTACGATCCAAACGACGATATTGAAACGATTCGGGTGCATGTTCGGCACCTGCGTACTAAATTAGAGCCAGACGCACGCCATCCGCGCTATATCAAAACCGTCTATGGTGCAGGTTATTGCTTGGAGTTGCCCATAACAGTCCAGGAAATCGAGAATCAAGAGTCTTTGGCAGGTTAGAGAAGAATGCGGCGACATAACCGCTTTTACGTCAAAGCTTTGCCCTGAGCATCATACGCCTGCTTTAAAGTTTCGATATTGATATTTTTTATTGGAAACATTGCTTGACTGACCAGTTCGATTAAAGCAAAGGGATTTAGCGTGAGGGCGCAAAGGTGACATGCAATCTATCGCCTTGTGCTGATAAAGCCAACAAATGCAAGTCCTGTTCTACACCTTTCACGGTTTCCTAATCAAACAAACCGTCATTCAAAGCATTAGTAAAGATGCCGGATTACGCTTTCAAAGTCAGGAAAGAAGCAAGAGGGTGATGTAGGTTAGCGTATGCCTTGATTCAAGTCACGACCTTTTGTTTGACGGCTTCCTATGCTAACTGAGACGTGGAAACTGGTGAGAAAGTCAATATTTTTTGACACAAGCCAAGTTCTGCTGTTTAAGTATCAGGTGCGGCAATCTACGACTGGTTATGTGACTGAGCGATCGCATAATTTTGACCATTTATATCGATAGCTTCAAAAAGGGATCATTACGGAACCCCAAGCCGTGTTCATCAGTCCCCCCTGAAGGGAACACTACTTTTATATCTGACTGAAGCTAATTCTTATCTGGAGCAACCGAGACGAGACTATGCCAGCAACAACTTTCTACGCTAAAGCAGACTACGACGAGCAACAAGTATACTCCCAAAGTTTTCAGCCGAGTAGCCCCCATGCTGAAGACCCTTCCGTTGATGCGATGGATTTGGAAATGGATGCTGTGGACTCTAACAGTTTCTATCGAGCCGCCTCTCACCGCACAACTGATCTTGTTCGTTTGTATCTCCAAGAGATTGGGCGCGTTCGCTTGCTAGGACGAGACGAAGAAGTCTCGGAAGCTCAGCGAGTGCAGCGCTACATGGCTTTACTAGAGTTGCGCGCAGCAGCGGTAGAACAAGAAACAGGAGCGATTGGGCAATATGTCAAATTGGTGGAAACCCACGATCGCCTTGCCTCTCAACTAGGACACCGCCCTTCTTTAGAACGTTGGGCAACCGAAAGCGGCGTAGACATTACAGAACTCAAGCCCCGTTTGGCAGCCGGAAAGCGCCATTGGGCAGCGATCGCAAATCTACCCGTTGACGAGCTAGAGCGCATTCAAACTGAAGGTAGCCGTGCAAAAGAGCATATGATTAAGGCGAATTTGCGCTTGGTCGTTTCTGTTGCCAAAAAGTATCAGAATCGCGGTTTGGAACTGCTGGATCTGATTCAGGAAGGCACCCTAGGCTTAGAACGCGCCGTAGAAAAGTTTGATCCCACTAAAGGCTACCGCTTTAGCACCTACGCCTACTGGTGGATTCGCCAAGGCATTACCCGCGCGATCGCCACTCAAAGCCGCACCATCCGCCTCCCCGTCCATATCACCGAAAAGCTGAACAAAATCAAAAAAGCGCAGCGCAAAATTTCTCAAGAGAAAGGACGCACCGCCAGCATTGAAGACATTGCCCTTGAGCTAGACATGACTGCCACTCAAGTACGAGAAGTGCTGCTGCGGGTGCCTCGCTCCATCTCTTTAGAAACTAAGGTGGGCAAGGAAAAAGATACAGAGCTGGGCGATCTGCTGGAAACGGACGAAATCACGCCCGAAGAGACCCTCATGCGCGAGTCTCTCCGCCGCGACTTGCAGCAGCTACTCGCAGACCTCACCACCCGCGAACGGGATGTCATCCAAATGCGGTTTGGCTTGGGCGACGGACAGCCCTACTCCCTAGCTGAAATTGGTCGGGCGCTGGAGCTATCTCGTGAAAGAGTTCGCCAGATTGAGGCAAAAGCTCTGCAAAAACTGCGCCAACCCAAACGCCGTAACCGCGTCCGTGACTACCTGGAAGCGCTAGGTTAGTTTTCTTTTCTCTCCTAACTGTAAGAACAACGCCGGGGATAGCCAACTATCCCCCTTTTTTGCATCTAATCTATAAGATGTGATTCTGGTCACATGTAAAAAGGCTTTCATCAGACAAAATTTGGGAGTTCATATTTCAGCGTTGTAGTTAAAAGCCCCTATGCATTGAGGAGTGTCAGTATGAATATCTACGAATTGATTAAGGACGCAATTTTAAACAAGCAACAGGTTATCGCTATTTATAATGGATATCGTCGTGAAATGTGTCCACATACTCTTGGTTGGAAAGGCAATAAGCAACAGTGCCTTTTTTATCAATTTGGAGGTGATAGTAGTAGCGGAGCTATCGTTCCAGGATCTGATAGAAATTGGCGGTGCTTACCATTAGATAAGCTCGAAAATGTCATGATACAAAATGGGGCATGGCACACAGCTAGTAATCATAACAGTCGTCAAACATGTGTCGATCAAGTTGATATAGAAGCTTCTTTCTAAAGATTCTTAATCTGATCTTAATCTATTAAAATGCTGCTAGAAAAACTAACGGTTCAAGACTTCCGCTGCCATGAATCCATACTTGATTTGCCCATACATAAGCTAACTATATTTATTGGCGAAAATGATTCTGGCAAAACAGCATTACTAGATGCTTTGTGCATTCTCTTAACATCCAAATCACCTGTAACATCAGACTTTAGGCAATTAGACTCAAATTGTAAAGCTGATAGAATTGTCATTTCTGGAACATTTGATATAGAAGAACATGATTCAGTTCCTTCAGATTTATGTTCTCCGAATGGCAGCAAATTTATATTAACTAAAACTTTCCAAGAGAAGACCTCAAGCTGTGAAATAGAATGTCTTGGATTTGAAGATGAGCGATTTAATTCTTTTGATAGTCTTCCAGCCCCTGTTCAGAAAGAGTTGCTTGAAGAACTAAGTCTTGCACCAGGCACAAATGCCTCTGCGAGAATAGCACAGTTTCAACAGGCAGCGGATTTGGGTTCTATAACAAGAGCTGTATGCAGAAAAGCTATTAGTTTTAGCCAGATTTCTGGGTATCTCCCAAGATTTGAATATATTTCATCATCGGAGTATAAACAGCCTGATAGTTTAATACAAAGAACATTGCAGGGAGTGACCGATTCATTCATCCGCCCAATAAATCCAGAAACCCAAAAAAGTGATTTGCTTCCTGCTTTAGCTGAGATAAAGGAGCATCTTCAGAATGCCTTTAATGAAAAGATAAACGAAATCACTGTGATTTTAAAAGAGCGCTATTATCCTCATCTTAATTCTGTACAAGTTAACTCTAATATTGATTTTCTGAAGATTTTTACTACTGCAAATTTGATGCTTGATTTTGGGGATGGACCTCAACTTCTTAATACTTTTGGAGAAGGTACAAAGAAAAAGGTTTGGATGTGCTTATTAGATTGGGAGAGGAAAGTTCAACAGGAAGAAAATCCTTCTGTCTTCCGTGTTTATGACGAACCGGATATTAACCTTGATTACACCGCCGAAAGAAAACTATTTCTGGGGATAATAGAGTCTATTAATATAGAAGGCTCGCGATTTCAGTCTATAGTATCCACTCACTCAGTTACGTTAATAGATCGTGCACCTATTGAATCAATTAGACTCATCAAGGTAAATGAAAATGCTAGAGAAATTGAATTCTTTGATAACACGATAGGAGATGATGTAATTCCTTTTATGTCCAATATTGGATATTCAGTTGGGATCTCAAACTCATTAGTTCTATATGAAAAAGCATTTCTTGTAGTTGAAGGAGAATCTGAAGAAAAAGCTCTTCCCATCCTGTATAAGCATCTATACGGTCGATCTTTTCTTGAAGACGGAATTGTTCTAATCAATTTATTTGGCTATTCTTCATGGAAAACAACTTTAAAGTTCTTGGGTTGTCATAGATCTCAAATAACGCTAGTTCTATTAGATACAGATTGTAAGACGACAAACCTTAACTCACGGGTAACATCTGAAGCATTGAGTTCTTTAGGCTATCCCGATGATTTCATTGACTCCAGTTGTTTTTACATTGGCTCAAAAGAATTTGAAGATGCTTTTTGTAGCGAAGATCTCGTTGCAACATTAAATAAATTTTATCCGAAAGAAAATTCTGCGCTTTGGGGAAAATCAGACGTAGATCAATTCCGAGAAGCAGAATGTAAATTTGGTGAAGACTTAGTTAGACATGTTCAGAAAAACTGTCAGAGACATTTGCGTTCATCAATGAGTAAACCTGATTTTTCAGAGAAGCTTGCTAGCCAATGTTTTACTCCTTGTCAAGTTCCACCAGTGATTCATAATGTTTTTCAATCATTAAGAGAAAAAGCGAGAGTTGAAGGTGGGTGATTGGAATATTTTTCAAGAAGCCGATGTAACTACTATCAACAAGGGCTAACAAGTCGATGAAGCGGACGATCGAGGGTTCCCAATTGTGGTGCGCCAGTTATCCGCCGCTGCTTATCTTAGCCGCTAGGTGGCTTTGAAATATCGGTTGAGCAGTGTTTTGAGTTTATCGGTGAATATTTTAGAGTTTGAATTGGGTGCCATTGAGTGTTCTGATCTGCAAGGCTGTAGTTTACTCAGATTTGAACTGGCGAACTGAATGTTTCAACCCTTGAGCAAATCGAAGCGGCAACTTTGACACTTCCATCCGAAGAGTTCCAACGCTTGAGAGAGTAGTTTTTTGAGGTTAATCATCAGCGTTGAGATGAGCCGCTAGAGAAGAGGTGGCAGATCGCAAGTTAGAAGCGTTAGCGAAAGAAGCGATCGCCCCTCTCGCCGCAGGTTAAGTAGTGCGATCGCTCCTCCCCGTAGGCTGGGTTAACGAAAGGAAACTCAGCAGTCTTTCTGCTGTTGTAGCACTATTCAAAAGCGCGGTCTCAGTTAAGCCTGAGATCGCGCAAGTTAAAATGAAAGGGCAATCGTTGAAACAAGGTCAAACCCATGACAGTTAAACACCCTTGCTACAGCAAGGAGGAATTTGCTCGACGTGGTGATGAGATTTATGAATCGCAAGTGCGCCCTCAAGTCGAGGAAGGGAATCATGGCAAGATTGTGGCGATAGATCTCGAAACTGGAGCCTTTGAGGTGGATGTAAGTGAAGTTGTTGCCTGCAAT
>JBBSCL010000063.1:0-10304 GCA_038250345.1 Leptolyngbyales cyanobacterium | reverse complement strand
TGTTCCATCTTTACAGATTTTCCGGCGGCGGCGGCTAAGAATGCAGCATTCAGAGCAATATTGCGAATGTTACCGCCTGCGACGCTGAGCTTTGCCAGTTTTGCGATATCTAGCCCTTCGGTGGGGGTTTGAGCCGGAAACACTCGCCGCCAGATTTCGGCGCGTTGAGCGGCATCGGGAAAGGGAAACTGGACGATAAACCGAATCCGGCGGAGAAATGCCTGGTCGATCGCGTTTTTCAGATTGGTCGTCAAAATCGCCAAGCCGCGATAGGCTTCCATCCGTTGCAGCAGATAGCTGACTTCCATGTTGGCATAGCGATCGTGGGAGTCTTTCACTTCCGATCGCTTGCCAAACAGGGCATCCGCTTCATCAAACAGCAAAATCACGCCGCCCACTTCCGCCGCATCAAACACGCGCCCCAAATTCTTTTCCGTTTCGCCAATATATTTGCTCACCACCGCGCTTAGATCAATTCGGTATAGGTCTAGCTGAATTTCTTCCGCCAACACCTCCGCCGCCAAGGTTTTGCCCGTGCCGCTTGCCCCCGCAAACAGGGCGCTAATCCCCAGTCCCCGCTTACTTTTGCCGCCAAATCCCCACTGTTCATAAACCTGGGTGCGCTGTTTTAGCTGAATGGCAACATCGCGCAGCACTTGCCGTTCTTGCTCTGGCAACACCAGATCCTGCCACTCCGCGTTTGAGTCCATCCGCTGCGCCAGTTCATCTAATCGAGGACGCGCCTGCACTCGGCAAATATTCCACAGTTGGGCAGCGATCGGCTGACTAGATACCAACTGACTTTTTAGCTTAAGACTGGCAGTCCGGACTGCGGTTGGGGTGAAGTTAAAGTGAGAAACTAAGCCCTCAATCTGACCGTTGAGCGTTGGCGCGATCGCGCTCAGGGCAGTTTCCCAAAGGAGGCGCTGTTCATCGGAAGTGGGGC
Organism: Leptolyngbyales cyanobacterium; assembly: GCA_038250345.1. GTDB lineage: Bacteria > Cyanobacteriota > Cyanobacteriia > Leptolyngbyales > Leptolyngbyaceae > ULC077BIN1. Next base: position 9,358 of record JBBSCL010000063.1, on the reverse strand, counting down.
TGGCAACCTCAAACGTGAGAATGGGGCGGTGCTTTTGGCGGCAGCGAGTGCGGCTGAGCAAAATCACGGGAATGTGGATGCTATCGATCCATTGCGCGATCGCCCCTTGCTGCTTGTCATCCGGCGATCGCTCTTCCCATTCCAACAATAACGCCGCCCCATTGAGCCGATGTTCTCGCTCCCATAAACGCTTGACCAGGGTGAGACTGCTGAGATCGGTCGGCAGCAATTCCACGGCGATCGCCTGGGGCACCCAGTTGAGTTTGGCGCAGGTTGCTTGGGCGATCGCCTGTTGGCTTGCCAAATCGGCACCACACAATTGCAGTAGGGGCAACAGGGCGGATTCTGGCGCTGCAATTTCACAGGATTGCACCATCTGTTTAACCAGGTGCAAATGGGAAGGAACCAGCGACGTTTGCTGAAAGGGCGGAATAGCCATGCCGACTAGATGCTGATTTAAGTGATAATTGCCGATCAAATAATGCAGAATTTGTTCATCAATTCGCAGGGGGCTATCGGTCAGAGCATTGCCGACCCCAATGTCAATCAGTTGCCAGTGACGCAGGGGTGCATTCGGGGCGATCGCGCTCCAATCTGAGTCGGGCAATACTGCCAACGCCAAGCTAAACGTCGGATAGGGACGCTGAGGATTACCTTGGGCTGCGGCACACAGGGGCGCAAAATCTGCTTCCAGTTCCATTCCGGCACAGAGCAGCAGCAGATCGCGCTCGAAGGGGGAAAGGTGAAAAACGTGGCAGAGGGTGGTGAGTGAGTGTGGGAGTTGGGAGTCGGGTGTCGGGTGTCGGGCTTCGACGTGAGCGCTCAGCCGAACGGTGTCGGGTGTGGTGTGGAGTTTCAGGAGTTGCCGGATATGGGCGATCGCGTCTATCAAGTGAACAGCATGATTAGTGGGATCTGGCTCTAGGGCTAAGTCAAACAGCGTCATAGCTTTTTCGCTTGGACAAAATATCGTTTTGTTGATTTCTTTAGCACCTGGAAGTAGACCGTAAAGATTGTGATTGCTGTCAACAAATAGATTGCTGCATAGGGAAGGTCGAAAAGCAGCAAGATAATCGATGGAATAATGGTAGTTGCCAAGGAAAAAATCGCTACAAAAGCGATAAATGTAATTCGATAACTGTCAATTAATTTGCTTTCTTTTTCAAGGTTGAGATTGAAAACTCTAGAGTTATTCATCTCGTTTAGTTCTCGCCGAATCTCTTCTTCGTAGCCTTGAAGATTGTCGGCGAAAAAGATGATAAAAGACTGTTTGATTAAGTTCCAAAAACCAATGGTTGCAATAACAAGCAAGAGGCTCAAAAATCCAATGAAGAGCAAACCGCTGTAATTAATCTTGGGATTTGCCAAGACGATAATATCAACAACAGGCTTCCAGAGGGCGATCGTTGCCCCAATCACGCCCATCAATTTAAAGTCTTCAAAGGCGCTTTTAATATATTCCTCAGCTTGCTGATTGAGCCGAACATACTCTTTGTAGAGGTAGTCTAGCCTTTGATTAGAATCCATAGCTTTATTCTCAACCAACGGTAGTGCTGAAACTATTGATTGACGCGATCGACCACATCTTGTAGATATTGTTGAGCTTCTTTAGGCGGCAACAAAACGACTTCTTGTGGAGACAAAATCTCATATTGTCCACCCCGAAACCCATGTCCAATAATCAAGCCCAATTGAACGGCACGATTACCTAATTCATTTAACTGGTTAAAACCGATGTTTTCCAGTTCTTGGTTAAGGCGTTGTTTTTGAAGTTCATCGTCGGTGTTCATAAAAAATTGAGGATAGGGAATCAAGGGAATCAGCCAGGATGGTGAGCGTCTAGTCAATCAATACCTTTGGGCTGGAGTACCAGTTAAAGGTCGGGCTATTGGGGTCGAGATCAATGCTGAGCAGGCTTTCTGCGCCGTCAACTTGCAGTCGCAGGAGGTAAGCACCAGATTTGACCGCTTGAATGGAAATGGCGATCGCGTGGGTATCGGCAGTGCGGGGCGTTGCTTCAAACTGATAGCCCATAGGCTGGGCGATCGACCACTCATTCATCACCAGCACAACCCGCTGTTTCATGCCAACCATCATATCGGTTTGAATGGTGAGAATGGCTGACCGAAGCTCATCGCCCTGTCCCTGAAGGTTGGTCAGATCAGCCTGTTGTATGGTCGGACGCAACACAATCGGGATGGCGTTTGATTCCAGCGCACACAGTCGTTCAGATAAGGATGGGGTGCGCTGACGGTGAATCACCTGCAAACCTTGAACTCCCGCTCGCAGGCTGTCGATCGCAAAAGCGGTGAGCGGCACAATGATTTGACTGTCGCCAACGCTAGAAGGAACTGCTTCAAATCCGCCTAGGCGCACATGAGTGATGGCGTTTTGCAGTTGTTTACCGATGATGTGCAGAGTAGTGGTTGCCACAATCGGTTCCAGGTTGCCCAGTTCAGATGCCACCTGCTCGACTACAGGCTGAGCCGGAAACGGAAAAATGCCGCCAAAGCCGCGATCGCGCACTGGCATCGCTTTTTTCAAGGAGTCTTCTCCTTCAATCGTCACCATAGTCACTTTATAGGTCACAGACAGTCGGTAGGGCGCTTGAAAAAAGGTAGACCACACTTTCGACAGGTCATCTAGGCTGAGGTCAACTGGAGTAATCGTGACCTGCTGCACTTGATCCGCTAAGGTTGAGTCTGCCAAAAAGCGGAAACTGGAGTCGGCGATCGTGGCTTGAATCACATCGGGCAATAGGACAGGGCGATCGCTAAAGGTGCGAATGACGCTGCCCAGTAGTCGCTGTGGCTCCAGTTCGGTTTCATTGCCATAAAAGCTAATCATGTAGTGCAAATCAAGCACTGCCTGCCGCCTAACGGGGCTGCCCTTTGTGCGATTCGACAGCGTATCCGTATTTTTCAATGCGGCATTGCGGGAAACCTGGTACAGAAATAGATTAATTCCCGTTTCGGGCGTGCCGTTGCCAATCTGTCCGGGTGGCAAAGTCGTCACCCGCAGCCCATCTACATCTTCCTGCACCGCCGCTTGCAATATTCTTTGTAGGGTTGCCGTGACGGTGGCAACTGCCAAATAATTACTCACGATAATTACTCAAATTACTCATAGAGCGCTGCACTCGTGTCATCATCGCCTCAATTTATCTCACAACCTTCTTCCCTGTCAGTTTTAGAATCCAATTTTTAATTTAAGGATGAAGATCTTGGGGCGATCGCTTGGATTCATATAAAAGAATCCTAAGTACATAAAATCATTAGTCAGGCTTGAAATTGAATTACATAATCCACCAAGATACCTGAACCCCAAGCAGTTTTGGGCTTTGTGCCTTAGTGCCTTTGTGGTGGAGACCATACCCTTTGTCCGGTGAGTTGTATTAAGCAAGATGAATAAACTTTAACTTTTTTAAATCTATTTGCTCACAGAGAATAGCCGTCAACAAATCGATAAATATTATGAATAATATGGCAACTTCCCATAGACATAGTTCACAATCAGAACGATTAGGTGGCACAATTCTAAGGACGAGTTTTTGAGCTTGGTTTTTAATTCAGTACTTTCTCGGTATCTCTCTGATTTTTAAGCGGATATTGCTTTATTGGTTGAGTACTTTATTGGCGATCGCACACTCTGATTTCTGAATTTGCTCTAAATTTCCATTGGTTCGGTTCATCTTTACCCAGTCTTAACAGGCTTCAGCGTTTTTCACTCACAGTTGCTTGCAGCCTTAGTAGTTTTACTGATGCTGCCCGTTCATTCGCATCCACCATTGTTTTGCAGCAACCATTTGCAATACAACTATAGTTTTTCAATCTCTACCCGAAGCGAGGATTGTTACTCATGGCATTAGACTATTTTGCTCCTGGTGTCTATGTCGAAGAGGTAGACCGAGGAAGTCGCCCGATTGAAGGCGTAAGCCTGAGCGTTGCCGGATTTGTTGGCTTTACCGAAGATGTGCGGGGCGATGCAGAGTTGTTCAAGCCCATGCTGGTCACCAATTGGAGCCAGTACTTGGAGCTTTTCTCCAAGCCCGGTTCCGATGGTTACACCGACTTCGATGCCTATCTTCCCTTTGCAGTTCAAGGCTGGTTCTTAAATGGCGGTGGACGCTGCTGGGTCGTCAGCATTGGCACCAAGCTGCCCGGTTCAGAACTGCCTCCTCCTGAAGAAACTGGCAGTAAGCTATTCACATCAGGGGGCAAACCCTCGTTGATGTTTAATTTGAAGTTGCCTGAAGCGGATGCGGCTCCCGCGTTGCCATCCAGCAATGGGGCTGGGCGTATCACTATCAGCATTTTGGAAAGCGAGCCAAAACCGCTGGATGACGATGCCGATGAGGATGCTACGCCACCGCTCAACACCGGTGAGTTCTTCTCGGTGGTGGTTCGCAGTGGCAACGAGATTTTGGAGCGCTACGATAATCTGAGCATGAATCCGCAGGTGGAAACCGCCGTGGCAGATTACGCACTTACGGCGCTTGAAGCGTCGGAATTTGTGACGATCGCCAACATTTCTCAAAGTGGGCAAGCGCTTTCTCGTCGTCCCGCCAACGGCTCTTATGAAGTGGCACCGCCTCCCTACATTTCCCCCCTGGCAAACCTGGCGCGAGATGTGCAAGGTGCGCGCAGTGACAAAACCGGAATGCAAGGCATCTTTGAAGTAGACGAAGTTGCGATGATTGCCTGTCCTGATTTGATGCGGGTCTATCAAGAGGGCTTGATGGATCTTGATCAGATTCACGGCGTGATGGAAATGATGGTCAGCCTGTGCGAAAACTCCTTCCCTGGTCCCGCTTACCGGATGGCAGTGCTGGATGCGCCCCCCGTCAAACCGGGCAAAAATGAAAACCGCGCGGTGCCACCCGACCAGCAAAAACCCCAGGATGTATTTAACTGGCTGCGTGAATTTAATCGGCGATCGATGTTTGGCGCACTGTATTATCCCTGGATTAAGGTTGCCAATCCCCGCAATGGCGGCAGACCGATTCTGGTTCCTCCCAGCGGGCACATGATGGGGCTGTGGTGCCGCACCGATGAAACCCGTGGCATCTTCAAAGCGCCAGCAAACGATACTCCACGGGGCGTGATCGGCTTGGCATATGAAACCAACATGCGTGAGCAAGAAATGCTGAACCCAGTTGGGATTAATTGCATCCGCAACTTTGCCAGCTACAATCGAGGCTTTAAGGTCTGGGGTGCGCGTACTTTGGTGGAACCCGACAACGTGCAATGGCGCTACATCAGCGTTCGCCGCTTGATTAGCTACGTCGAGAAATCGATCGAAATCGGCACTCAGTGGGTGGTGTTTGAACCCAACGATCAAGACCTCTGGGCGCGGGTTAGCCGCACGGTCAGCAACTTTTTAGAACGGCTCTGGCGAGAAGGTGCGCTATTTGGCGGTTCAGCGGCAGAAGCATTTTATGTGAAATGCGATGCCGAATTGAACACCAACGAAACCATGATGCTGGGTCGCCTTTACGTTGAAGTCGGCATTTGCCCAGTCCGTCCGGCGGAATTTGTCATCTTCCGCATTAGCCAGTGGGCACCAAACCAATAGTCAAATGAGCGATCGCGCTAGGGGTGAGCCATAATGCTTGCCCCTAGCGCCGATGATAGAGCGATCGCCCATCACTCCCATCACCACACCTAACCAATCAAATTTTTGCAGCTTAGAGGAAGCTTAATCGTATGGCTGGAGAACTAAAACCGATCGCGGCGAGTAATTTTTACTTTGAAATTGATGGCATGACTGATATGCAATTTAGCAAGATCAGCGGAGTCAAGTTTGAGGCAAAAGTTAAAGGACAAGACAAACCGCTGATGTCTACTAAAGGTGGAAAATCCATTCGCCAAATTAACTCAGCAGGCTTTGAAGGACTTTTTACGCTTGATGTTTCTACCTTAATGAGTGGAGACGACGATAGCACCAGCAAAAAAATGTATGCCTGGTTTAAAAAGTGCCTTCCCGGTGCTGAAAAAGGCGAGGGCAAATGGGGAGAGAGCAAAAAAACCGGCTCCGTTGTGGCTTACGACACCGATGGCAAAGAAGTCATGCGCTGGAACCTAAAGGAAGCGTGGCCCTCCAGCTACAAAATTGGCGATTTAGACGTGAGCGGCAATGACTACATTGAGGAAACCTACACCCTCACCTGCGAGAGCCTGAACCGTGAAATGTAAACAGCCAGTGCAATCAGTCGTACTTCGTGGAAACTAAGGAGTTAATCAATGCCAGAACTTATTTCAAACGCCAAGTTTTACTTTGAAACCGATGGGTTAACCGATTTGCTGGTGCAAAAGATCAGCGGGATGCAGATGAAAATGACCGTTGCCGGAGGAGATGCTCCGATTGGCGTGACCAAGGATGGAAAAACCCAAACCCAGGCAACCATCGGCGGCGTAGAATGCTCTGAAATCACCATTGAATGTGTGGCAACGGCAGATTCAAAAAAACTACTGGATTGGTACAACAAATGCCACGCCGAGGCACTTTCGGGCGGCAAGGCGGAAGGTCGGGCAAGTCGCAAGCTGGGGAAAATTGCGATCTATGATGGAGATGGGAATGAAAAAGTTCAGTATGAATTAACCGACGTGTTTCCGACCAGCTACGCCACTGGCGACTTATCCGCTGGTGGTGGTGATTTGCTGACCGAAACCGTGACCCTGGGATTCACCTATTTTGAACGGAAAAAGTGATCGGGTGGTGTGCTGACTACTGAAAATTGCGGACGTTTGTTGCAAAGGATTTTTTCACTGTGCCAGAGCTAGAGTTTCCTGAAATTTTGACCAGTTCGCGCTTCTATCTGGAGCTTAAGCTGGATGGCAGCAAAGATTCAGTAGACGGCTATTTTATGGAATGTAGTGGCTTTCAGGTCAACCAGGAGGCGATCGAAATCTCCGAGGTCACCCCTCAACTATGGGGAAAAAGTGGCAATACCAAAGGGCGCGTTATTCGCACAAAAATTCCGGGCAATGCGACCTACACAAATTTGACCTTACGGCGGGGGCTAACCTGTTCAACAACATTGTGGAATTGGGTGCAGTCGGTGCAAAACAGCGGTTGGGCGACCCAGCGTCGAAATGGGGCGCTTGTGCTATATAACCAGGCGGCAGAGGAGAAATTTCGCTTTGAATTTAAGGGGGCTTGGCCGCTTTGCTACAAAATTTCAGATGTGAGTGCGTCTGGAAGTGACCATGAAATTGAAGAAATAGAAGTCGCGATCGAAGAACTGAAACGGGTGTCACCTACCGCAACCAATGCAAGTTGAGTTTGAGTTTGAGCTACCGAAGGGTTACCTGGATGCGGAAGGTAATTTGCACCGTAAGGGCGTGATGCGATTGTCGCGGGCGATCGATGAGATCGTGCCGCTGCGCGATCCGCGTGTAAAGTCAAATCCTGCCTATGCCACTGTCATTATTTTGTCGCGAGTGATTGCAAAATTAGGCGCATTGGAGGAAGTCTCACCCATCGTTGTGGAGGGTCTGTTTGCCTGCGATCTCAGCTATCTGCAAAAGTTTTATCGCCAAATTAATGAGTTGGAAATACCTTGATGGGGCTATGGAGGGATGAAAAGTTGATGACAGCGACAGAATTTAACTTTACGCTTCCCAAGGGATTGGTTGACGCAGATGGCTCGGTGCATCGTCATGGCATTATGCGGCTTGCTACAGCAAGAGACGAAATTGCAGTGCAGAAAGATCGTCGCGCTCAAGAAAGTGAAGCCTATGGATCACTGATTATGTTTTCGCGAGTGATTACTCAGTTGGGGCATTTACCACCTGTAACTCTGGAGCTTTTAGAGAATTTGTTTACAAATGACTTGGGCTACCTGCGAGAGTTCTACAATCGGATTAACCAGCAGGAAACGGCTGAAATTCCGGTGCGCTGCCCAACTTGCAGTACTTCATTTAAAGCGGAGTTGTCGCTAGCGGGGGAATTGTAGGCTACCCCTCGGAACAGCTTTATGAGGAGGTAGCCTGTATTGCGTTTGAGTTTCACTGGTCGTTAGAGGAGATTTTGGCTCTGGAACATGGCGATCGCCGTCGTTGGGTTACAGAGATTGGCAAACTTCGACAGCAAATGTCGTGATATTAAGGAACTCTATGTATCTTGATTCTGCTCAACCGATTAACCCTGAACGCCTGCCGCCCAAGCTGCTAAAACGAATTTTGCGCGATCCAGTGCTAATGGAAAAATTGAGCGATCGCGTCTATCAACTTCTGCGAGATGACCTGCAACAGCAGCGAGAACGCAACTATGGCTATGGGAGGCGGTTCTAATGGCAGCGAACAGCACCGAATCTTTTGGACTCAATTACATTACTGGCAATCGCTTTTATGTGGGGCTAGAAACCTCCACCGTTTCCGCGTCGTTTACAGAATGCGAAGGTTTGGGAGTCACGGTCAACTATGAAGCATTCCACGAAGGCGGCGTAAACGACCAGAAGCGCATCTTGTTAGGGCAACCCGACTTTTCGGAAGTGACGCTGAAGCGCGGCATGACGGATGATCTCGTCTTTTGGAATTGGGCAAGCCAGGTGATGAAAACTGATTCTCAAAAGGCGATCGAGCGGCGAAATGTGAACATTGTCCTGTTTAATCAGGCTGGGGAAACAATGCAGTGCTGGACACTAATTGGAGCGGTGCCCGTGGGCTGGAAGGCTCCTGCTTTGGCAGCGGACTCCACCAATGTGGCGATCGAAGAGTTAACGCTGATCTACGAAGGCATGAAAGTGGCGAAGTCAGGCACGGCTTCAGCTTCGGCTCTGAGCGGTCGTCAGAATGGCTACTTTGGCAGTGAATAATCATGTCTGATTCCGATGCACCACTGTTTCGCGATCGCCCTGAGCTAGATGCATCAGCCGAGGAACCCTTGGGGCTGAAAAATCCGCTGTTACCGGCGCGATCGCTGGGACTTAATCAACGATTTTTAGTGCCTTTAGGTGCCCAATCTCTGTCAGTTTTGGATGCTTCCATTTTTCAAAGTGATAGCATCCAACGAGATATTTTGGATAGCCCATTTCAAGATTCTCCATTCTTCTCAGATGCCGATCTCACGTCTATTTCTGTAGGCGCTGTTTCTGTAGACGCTGTTTCTGTAGACGGACTAAGCAGCCAAGGGAAAAAAGCCCAAGACGCAATTCAATTACAACAGTCGCCAGCGGCAACATTAGGCTCGACATTACCTGAACCCCAAGTGTTGAGAAACGAAGTGTCGCAAAGTGAGGAAATGCAAGGGCAGCGATCGCCGCTACCTGCTGAACCCCAACAGTCTGCTTCTAAACCAGACATTCAGCGATCGCCAGACAAAGCCTTTGCTCCATCTTCTGAGAACATTTCCAAAT
>JBBSCL010000062.1:0-10359 GCA_038250345.1 Leptolyngbyales cyanobacterium | reverse complement strand
TCTTTGACTTCAGTTTCTTTAACTTCAGGATCAAAGGAACTAGGGGTCTCTGCTTTTGCCGATGGCTTGATTAGTATCTCATTTGAATCGACTGAATTAACTGATCGCTCTGGACGACCTAACTCAACTGGTTTTTGCGATACTTGGGGTTGTGCTAGCGATCCTGTTTCTACCGACGGAGGTGTATAGGTAGGAGGAACAGGAGGTTCAACATTAGGCGATCGCGTAACAGATTTGATTGCTACAATCTGTTGTTTTTTTTGCACTGGCACAGACACTCGTTGTTTTGGTTCTGCTGCCGATGAGTTAGTTGATGGTCGTTTCACTGGTTTAACAGAGGATGAATGAGTAGCAGTATATTTCTCAGCCGCTGCACGAATTCTCTCAGTTTCGGAGTCTGTAATCGTGCTGCTGTGGCTTTTAACTGAAATGCTTAGCTGTTCACAAATCGCCAATATATCTTTGTTATCCAAATTCAATTCCCGTGAAATCTCGTAAATTCTGACTTTTCCGCTATTCATCCAATTTCCTCTTCGTGCCTATCCAGTTCTCACATAGTTGTCACCGTTCCAAGTAAAACGACAGTCAATCCAAACCCTAACCCTCTTTAATTCTAAGTCTTCTGATGTCTCCAGTTCAACCAGCAGAGAAAACAAGATTGCTCAAGATTGCTCAAGAAAAACCCTACTTTGCAATTCTAGGGTTGTTTTCAACTTTGTAATCATCCCTACTCTAATTTTGCACAAATCTTGAGAAGTAGAAATGACTTCAGATTGCCCAAGATTCTGTCATATTCTAAACCCCGTGCGATCGCCCATTTGCCGTCTCATAGTCCACTAAACTCTCAACCCACACTTAAATTCAAATTAAACTAAATTCAAATTAGACTAAATTCAAATTAAATAAATTTGTTAACCTCGTCACACTAACTTACATCATTCGCCTTTGCTACGTCTAAAATCAGCCACGTTGGATAAGTCTATTGTAAGAAATATTCTAACCTAGCTGCCTGAGTAGATGCTTTTGCCATACCCTTCAGCGTCTCTCAGTAATTCTTAGCGAGCGATCGCCTGATTACATCTTTAGCTCTTGCTCTAAAAAACGCTGTTCTAAGTCTTCATACAAAGAATCAGATACGGCTGATTTCAGCGCCTTCCCTAGCCGATTTTTTTTACGTGCCGCTTTAAGGCATTCTATTTGAGGACACAGATAAGCAGAGCGACCCATTCCTTCATCCAAATGCACTTGTTGCGAGGGATAAACCCTGACAATTCGCCAAAAATCTGCTTTGAGAGCGACTTTTCGGCAGGCAACACATTTGCGATAGTTGGGCTTCATCGTCAAACCTCATATTGCTCCAATCGTCTGATTAATTTTCTGATTGAAATAAAGTCTCTTGGGTCACTTTATTTCCGCCTCTATTTCCTGTAGATCATTCCGCTCTACAGGTTCGCTAGAGTCAGCAACAGGAGTCTCGGTTGCTGACTCATATACTTCCTCATCTTCATAGTCTTGATCCTCATAGTCTTGATCATATTGAACAGGTTGGCGACTATTCAACACCTCTGATATTTTCCGATCCTCTATTTCGTAATCGTATTTGGCAGAATCCTTAATATCAATTTTCCAGCCCGTCAATCGAGCTGCCAATCGGACGTTTTGACCTTCCTTACCGATCGCCAAACTAAGCTGATCCTCTGCAACCAAAACATGGGTTTGCCGCCCTTCCGGATCCATTAGCCGAACCTCATCCACTCTTGCCGGACTGAGTGCATTGGCAATGTACGTAGATGGATCGGGCGACCACCGAATCACATCAATTTTTTCACCCCGCAGTTCATTAACCACCACTTGAATGCGAGATCCCCTAGCACCGATGCAAGCACCCACCGGATCTACATCTCGCTCTAACGTATCAACTGCAATCTTGGTACGAGGACCGACTGAGCGTGAAGGAGGATTTGCCTCTCGTGCCACTGCAACAATCCGGACAATTTCCTCCTCAATCTCCGGCACTTCGTTCGCAAACAAGTACACAACCAGTCCGGCATCCGATCTCGAAACCATCAACTGCGGTCCCCGATGAGACCCTTCCGACACCCGCTTTAGGTAGACCTTAAACGTTGCATTTGCTCGATAATTATCATTCGGCAACTGCTCCCGTTTTGGCAATTCGGCTTCAACTTCAACTTGCCCAAAACCGCTCAAAACCGCCATAATCACCGACTGCCGTTCAAATCGCAGGACTCGCGCCTGCAACACGGTATCTTCCAAGTCTTGAAACTCCTCTTGCACCAGCTTTCGCTGTTGATCCCGCAGTTTTTGCGCGAGAACCTGCTTCGTTTGAATCGCAGCCATCCGTCCAAAGTCTCCCTGTTCTGGGGTCACATCCAACACCACCGTATCGCCGGTTTGAGCTTCAGCCGCTACTTCAAGCACTTCTTGTAAAGCAATTTGGTGATCTGGATTCTCTACTTCTTCCACAATAGTTTTCGCAGCCAAAACCCGGAAACCTTCTTCTTCAATGTCTAATTCCACCTCGAAATTAACAAAATAGTCTTCATCAAAATTGTTGCCATCTAGCCGTTGAGTTCGACGATAGCGCTCATACCCTTTAACCAATGCTTCGCGCAGAGCAGCTTGAACGGCGACTTTTGGCAAATTCCGTTCTCGGCTGATGCCTTCAATCATTTCTCGCAGTCCGGGTAGGGCGACCATTGACATAACAAAATCTCCGTGGTGGTGGCAATGAAGTGAGGAAAAAATAAATGAAAATAAAAAATAAAAAGCTTAAGCAGGCTCAACAATCTGGACTTTGGTAATCAGGTGACAGGGAACAGCGATCGCCCGTCCTTTTTGGGTCAGGTGAACCGCTTCTTGATCTCGCCGAATCAACCGTCCCGTCCATTCTTTATGCCCAGCGTAAAGCTCAGAAGCGCTAACGGCTACAGTAAAACCTTTAAACGAAATAAATTCTCGATCTGTACTGAGTAAACGAGAAATACCGGGGCTAGATACCTCCAACGCATAGGCATCAGGGACAATTTCAGATTCATCTAATACTGCCTCCAATGCTCGGCTCATGCGCTCACAGTCGTCTAAACCCGTGTCGGCTTTTAGATTGCGAATATCAACTCGTAAAACTGGAGGACTTTGATTCGTCCGAAAAATAGCCCCAACAATTTCCAAGCCTAGAGATGCAGCCACCGGGTTAGCGAGTTCAAGAATCTGCGGGATAAGTGGATGAGTCATGGACACTAGATAAAAACAAAAAAAGTGGGCTTAAACCCACCTCCAAGATGCACTACGTTCTAAAAACTAGAAATTCCGCGAAGGACTCGCAGTTGCACACCTCAGTGTAACCTAATGTTCATAAGGTGCGGATGATTTATTGGAAAAACTCTAGGCAGTAGGCTTGCCCTTTATAAAAAACAAGTAGTAATATAGTAGGCTATGTTGATTTTTTCCAAAGTAGACCCTATGCCCAAGCTAAAGACCCGCAAAGCTGCTGCGAAACGCCTGAGAGCCACTGGATCTGGCAAGATTGTGCATCGACACTCTTCCAGGAAACACTTACTAGAGCACAAGAGTGCTTCACGCCGCCGCCGCCTTGCAGGGTTGGCAGTGGCGAACGATCGCGATACAGGCAATGTGCATTTGATGCTTCCCTATCTGTAAAGCGAGGAAGCTTGCCGCTTGAGTTATGTCGAGTCTTTAGAAAGACTGCATTAAGCTACTGATAGTCATTTAAGCTCTTTGCTAAAGACTTTTGTGAAGAAATCAAATAGGTAAGAAGACGGTTTAAAGGATAGATCACTATGGCACGGGTAAAGCGCGGTAATGTAGCACGAAAGCGCCGCAAAAAGATTTTGAAGATGGCAAAGGGATTCCGCGGATCCCATTCTAAGCTATTTAGAATAGCGAACCAGCAGGTAATGAAGGCACTACGGAATGCCTATCGCGATCGCCGTAAGCGCAAGCGCGATTTCCGTCGTCTGTGGATTACCCGGATTAATGCGGCGGCTCGTCTTCATGGCATGAGCTACAGCCAGCTAATTGGTAACTTGAAAAAGGCGGATGTGCAAATTAATCGCAAGATGCTGTCACAAATGGCAATTCTTGATCCTGCTGGTTTTACTAAGGTAATGGAAATTGCTAGCCAATTTGCCGCGAAGAAAGCTGCTTAGCAGTTTTTATTCTCTTACAACATTAATGAAGTTGCCAATTCTAGTGGGTATAGCTCTTGGTCTTGGTGCTAGCCTTTCTCTAGCCTTCTCGCCCCTGCCTACGATCGCTGGTGACCTACCAGCAATCAAAAAGCGGGGGCGTTTGATTGTGGCAGTCAAAGAAACTGTGCGACCCTTGGGATTTCGGAGTGCCAATGGACAACTTCAAGGATTGGAGATCGACTTGGCTCAGCGGTTAGCTCAAGAACTGCTGGGGCGATCGGATGCTGTGGAACTAAAGCCTGTGACCAATCAGGATAGATTTCTGTTGGTGATGAATCGAAAGGTTGATATTGCGATCGCCCATGCCACGTTAACTCCATCCCGTCTCCGCATCCTTAGCTTTAGCTTGCCCTACTACACCGATGGCACGGCAATTATTACCAAGTCTTCCACCATTCAGAAACCCACTGATTTGACCGGAAAAACGGTTGCAGTCATCAATGGCTCCAGCGCGATCGAAGCGCTTCGTAGTCAATTGGCTAGGGTGAATTTGGTGGGAGTTGACTCTTATGATGCTGCTAAAGCGGTATTGGATCGGGGTGAGGCGATCGCATTTGCAGCCGATGTCAGCATTCTCAGCGGCTGGTCGCAGGAGTTTCCTGAATATCGAGTGATTCTACCTGCCCTTTCCTCAGAGTTGCTTGCCATCGTTTTACCCAAAGGGCAGCAATATAATGAGTTAAAAGAACAAATTGATCAAATCTTAACTCGCCTACGAAATAGCGGCTGGCTTGAAGAACGGGCGAAATATTGGGGCTTGCCGATCCGGTAGCAATTTCTTCTGGCTCTTCTCTTGTTTTAAGATACTTTTGAATATGCATACGAGATTATTTAAATTCTTGCTCGGTGAACTTAAGAATCCAATATGAATACTGATCTTCCTATTCTTTATATCGGTTTGCTGCTAGCGATTTTGGTAGCGGCAGGGTGGGCAGTCCTTCGCCAAATTTTGCAGACTCGTAAGATTGAAAGTTCCTTGGAGCGGTTGCAAAGCAAACTGACGAAAGAGAAAGGAACAGCCCAAGAGTATTTTGAACTGGGCAGTATTTATTTGACGAAGCGAATTTATGCTCAAGCGATCGTCCAGTTCAAAAAAGCTTTGAAGGAAGACGATATTTCTATCGAAGAGAATGCGCTGATTTATAACGCTCTTGGGTTTGCCTACTTTTCGCAAGAGCAATATGACCTGGCAATTCGGCACTATAAGGAATCGCTCAAAGCAAATCCTAATTATGTAACTGCTCTCAACAACATTGGTCATGCTTATGAGCGTAAGCAGTTGACGACGCAAGCACTTGAAGCCTACGAACAGGTTCTGATCTTGGAACCGGAGAACTCCACCGCAAAACGGCGGGCAGAATCACTTCGCAAGCGATTTGTCCCCTCTGTTTAACATTTATCTAAATTATTCTGCTATCTCAAATGTGGGATGAGTCAGCATTCCAACGATCTGCAAGAGCTTCTATCTTCACTGTCTTCAACTAAACCCACGTTTTATTACTTCGCTTACGGGTCTTATATGTGCCCTGTAGATTTGCAGCGATCGCTTTCTCCCAAATTTGGGAGTAGACCGAAGGAGGTGCGAAGCAGGGGATGGGAGATACAGTTTATTTGCCGTAGGGTAGGCGATAATTTTCTCTGAATGCTTAATTTGAAATTGATTGGAGTATTTTTAGCGCAATAACGCCCAAGCTATTGAGCGGTTCTTCAGTATCAGTAATGTTGCTTACCTCATAGAAGAAGCTTTTTAGAAGGCTGTCTTAAATTAAAATAGCTGTTATGCGAGGTTACTTTCAGGGAACTCTAGACAAGTAATACACCACTTGCAATTTAAACCTTTGTGAAAATACAAGCTCACTATTTAGAAAGGATATCTTAAAAAGCAAAGCTGCCATCTTGAGAGTTGCAGCTTAACATAGCCAGCTTTACTCAAGGTTAAAATCTAGGAATGCAGCAATTATTCGAGATGCTACAGCCCTTTGATGCTAAAGCCGGATGGAATCAACTGGGTAGCACCGATTTAGATCGATTTAGTCTGTAATGCTTTGCACCGCTTCGTCACCTGAAAGTTTGTCGTAAGAAACTGTGTAATGTCTGGGGAATACTGAATGAGTCCTGAGCCGCACTTAAATGAAAGTCTTATACATAAGGCATCTGAGCAATCGATAGTCGAAGCTTCTCAGATTATTTTTCCAAAAACTTTTGAGCTTAGTTCTTTGCCTCAAGCGATAGATGGAGAAGGGGAAGAGGTTGCATTTGCAAAAGCTCAAACACTGATGATTGACTTAGAGCAAACTCCCAGCGGTCAAAACTCTGGAAGTTTGGGCATGTCTACTGAAATGCCGTTAAAGCATTACATTCAAGGAGTTGTGCAGGGACAACAATCTTATTTGATCACTAATTTGCTGGGTGGATCAATCACGTTGTTTCAACCTCAAATGGTGTGGACTGTTGGACGAAATCGAGGAGCCGCTTTGCCCTTGCGCGATCGCTTATTATCTCGTCGTCATGCCGTCATTATGTTTGTTTTGCAAGAAGGGTTTAACCTAGTTGATTTAAACAGCATGAACGGCTCGTTTTTGAATGGCAATCGCATTCGACAGCGGCAATTGCTAAAAGATGGCGATCGCATCCGGTTAGGCAGTTTTGAGTTCAACTTTTTTATTAGCCAAACCAGTCGTACTATTGAACCAATTCATCCTGAGGTTCTCGCCCGATTCACCAGTTCAAAATCCTGTCAAGAAGGATTTATGGACTACTCTGCTTTAGAGGAACCAGAAATCTTGTTTAGAGAACTGCCAATATGAACTCAAGCGGCGAAGTTCGAGGTGCGGAGTGCAAATAGGAACTACCATTCATCCCTTGATATTCTTTAATCGGCGTTCGCTCTTAATAATCTGACATTCGAGATTAATTTAGTTTTGGCTTGATTCTTGTTTCAACAGCCAAAGTGCGGTGTAAGTCATGCCCGAATCATCGGGTTGAATCAGCAAAAAATGAAGTCCTTTTCCTAACTGCTTCCTCACTTCGTAGGTTTGCGCCGCGATCGCCATTTCTGCATCATTAAAGGTTGCCATCACCCAGCGATCGACCAAACCTGCTTCTAAAATTAAGCCGTCAGGTGAGCCTGATATATAGCTCAACGAGACCGGGCAAACCTTTTCTAACCAGCGAGCTAACTGCATAGAACGCCGTCCCCCGTCGATTACCACCCCTGAAATTAATACAGTGGATGCTAACCCTAAATTCAACGGCAAAAACTCACGGGGCATGGTGAGAATAGGGATCAAGCTATCTGAAAATGCAGCAATCAAATCACCAGCAGGTAAGGACGCAAACCGCCATTGGATGCCCAAGAGGTTTTCAGAAATGGGCATGGGCGGCGGTTTATCTAGTGTGACTGGCTCGTAGGGCTGCCCTATATGGTTAGGGTAGGTAGGATAAAGCAGCGATCTCTCCTCTAGGAAACGCTTTAACGTGGGTGTGTGGCGCGTGGGTTCCAATCTAATTCCTAAAGACTGAGTAGCAATTTCTAGTAAGGAAAAAGATTGAGGACGAAAAACGCAAATTCGTTCTGGCTTAGGTTGCCCGTCTGCTAAAAGCTTCTGGAGTTGCTGCTTTAGCCAGTCTGCTGTTGCTTCTGACTGAGCGCAAGAAGCCAGATGCTTAAGGGTGTTTTCGCGATCGCAAATTAGCAACTCCCACAATGGATTTCCGTCCTGATCTTGAAGTGGACGACGATAAAAATCAATTTCCCAAACAGACATATCAAAATCAAAAAATATGGATTCAGTACTCAGGCGGGATGCAATTCATTGCTGCAACAAGAGATAGTCAATGTTGCTGAATGCAAGGATGATTTTTGACTGTAGGGGTAGGTTTTGTGCCTACCCTGGAGATTGCTCCTACGAATTTTCATCCCAGATTCAGCAACGTCAGATAAAGCTCCTATTCAAATGTTTCACAGGAGCTTTTTTAGCTTTTATTAGGACTTACGGACTCGCCCCCTAAATCCCCCAATTCTGGGGGAATTTGATCTCTAGCTCCCCCTGAATTGGGGGTTGGGGGGCAAATTTCGGTTGATTTGCGTAAGTCCTGTTTTATATATGCTTTGCAGCGATGGCTTTTTCACACATCAGAAAAAGTTTGCACACTGAATATAAGACGTTCTAAGTAACTAATAGGCTAAGGTCTCCAGGGTTTCCCGCAGGTAGCGGCGTACCAAAGTATCTAGCCCTAAGCTGCTCAATTGGGTGTCAGTATTACGCTCTAGCTGCCAACTTTGAAACCCAGAGCTAGAAGAAATTGCCTGCTTCAAGCTTTTCCAAACTTCAGAATCTCCAGGCAAATTGAGCAGATCTTGAGAATTTTTCATAGTGGATAAATCAAATAAAGGGGATGAGTCAGAATCCATAGAAACCTTTGGGAAGAGCGATTAGCGGGTAGCAAACATTAAATTTAGACGATATCACCCTGTTCCTACTTCCTAGTCAAGAATAACGTACTCATTTAAGCCCAATGTGTGTATTGTGACACGCTTTTGAAAAGGGAATAGTGTCATGAAACCACTTTTAACAATTCCTTAGCGGGTAGTAATTCATTAAATTGATCAGTGGCGAACTGACAAGTCAGCGCTTGCGCTATCGCCCAGTGTTTTTGCAGCGTCGCTTGGGGCAACGGACCTTGTAAATGGCTCCAGGGAAGCACTTGATCAAGCTGCCAATTTTCATGCACGTATTGTTCCATGGGGGGCAACGTGCCGCGCAGTTCCTTAAATGCTCGTCGATAGCTGCCTAGGGAATCGCCATAGTGGCGGGTTAACTCCAACAGGTAAGAAAGGCGGCGATCGCCCCGCGACAACAAAGCTTGAATCACTGACCAGTTATAGCTTTCAGGGCGAAAGTCAATGCCTTGCGATCGTAACTGCTTTTGCAAGAATTGCAGTCGTTTTTCTGCCTGACGATTCACGCCACACCACTGAAACGGGGTGTGGGCTTTGGGAACAAAGGTACTACAACCAAACGTTAGCCGTAAGCCGGGAGCCGCTTTCTTGATCGCTTTCATCATCTCAGCGGTTTGCTCTAGGTCTGCCATTTCTTCACCAGGAATGCCCGCCATGCCGTAAAGCTTCAAGCTGCTGAGTCCACCTGCTTTTGCGTTGATCGCCGCCTGAATAATTTCGTCATTGGTCAGCTTTTTATTGACAATTTGGCGCACTCGCTCGGAGCCACTTTCAACCGCGATCGTCACGGAGCGGCTGTCATGTTTAACCAATGTTTGCGCTAGTTTTGCCGTCAGAGTGTTGGTGCGAACCGATGAAAAACTGATGCGAACATGGTCGTAATCTGGACGATTCAGGTAATCCAGCAGCGTTTCAAACTCAGGATGTTGAGTAATAGAAGCCCCCAGCAAGCCGAGGCGATCGGTGACTTGCAAACCACGGGCGATCGCCGGAATCAGCGACTCTTCTAAACTTGCCACTCGGAACGGCAGGGTCAAATAGCTGGCAAGGCAAAAACGACACATTTCCGGGCAACTCCGCACCACTTCCACCATGAAGATGTTTTCCCAAGCGGCTTTCTCGGTAACTACGGTTGAGGCGGAGAGAGTGTTTCCGCGATAGGTTTGCTTAGCAATTTGGGCGGGAATGCTGGCATCGATCGGCGCGATCGCCTGTATCCAACCATCTTTCCCGTCATAGGTGGCTTCATACAGGCTAGGAATGTAGATCCCTGGAACTTGAGCCAAGTGCCGCAGTTGGGTTACGCGATCGCACGTTCGCACCGCTTGATATGCGTCAATAAATTCTCCCAGCAGCAATTCGCCGTCGCCCAGCAAAATCACATCAAAGAAATCCGCAAAGGGTTCTGGGTTGGCAGTTAATACTGGACCGCCGCCAAACACAAGCGGATGAATATCTTCTCGGTTTGCCGCCCGAACCGGAACGTGCAACGATTCCAGCAAGTTCAACACATTCACATAATCCAACTCCCAGGAAAGGGAAAAACCCAGCAGTTCTGGTTGAGACGGTAACGGTTCTTGCGCATCTGTAAATAAGCGGCTGACTTGCACATCGCTGCGTGTTGCCAGAGTTGCCCACACCACCTGATAGCCCAAACTGGTAATGCCG
>JBBSCL010000061.1:0-10407 GCA_038250345.1 Leptolyngbyales cyanobacterium | reverse complement strand
TTTTTGAGTCATGACACCCTGGAATGCCGCAAGGCTGCTAGTTCCCTGCTCTGTCGTTAATTGTTAAACAGTCTTAAGGTCACTGAGACAGTGCAATTAGCCTAACAAGCTCTTAAAACATTGGCAAAGCAAACATTACCCCGAAAGGGAGAAACCCAATTGTCTAACTTTATTTTGTTTCATGGGTGTGAAAGTAGGGATTTGTGCTTCCACACCCACCATGTCCAACCACTTTGAACACTTATCTATTATGCCAGACACATTAACGGGAGCCGTCCCAAAAATCACACAATTCTCTAGATTACAAGCTGGCTTGATGTTGAAGGCTACTGCCATTCTGGCAAACACGATCGAAATGGAATACAGGGTTGATAACTATCACGTCTCTGACGAAATTCAGAAACGTTTAGCGCGTGGTGAAAAAGTGGCAATCGAGTTACAGGAATGGCTTTCCGTACTTGAAGAACTATCTCCAGCACAGTTGTTGGTCATTGTAGAGGCGATCGCCGCTTACATCACCAGCCAGGGTGGATGGGGAGGTGTGGAATGAAGATATATTCCTCTGTTGTGCCACCAGTATCACGACTGATCGCACTAACCGCCATATCGCTATCTATCGCGCAACCAGCAGATGCTCAGTGGGTTGAAAGCCTGATCCGTTTCTGGAATTATGGTCCGTCTGGTATTCCTCCCCAGCAGCCCACACAATGGCACCCTCGGACATGGCAATCTACGCGACCGGGAGAGCAGCCACAGAACCAGTTACCACAAACCCCACCACGCCAGCGGTTTCAGCGCGAGAGGGCAGGCATCATTCTTAGTCCACTATCACGAAGCGGCCTGGAATACTTGCTTTTTTTGGGCGGAAACATTGACGAGCAAGGTTGGCTTAGGCGACCCTTCCGCTCTAGGGATGGCTTTGGTGTCGATATGGCACCGGGACGTTATCAAATGCAGGCGAGTTGGAGTCCCACTTTAACGATCCTGCTAGACGTTGACAATCGCTATCAAATCGTCTGGATATCGTTCTACTTTTACGACCAGCGATTCTATTACTGACCACAAAGAAACCGCTATAGCGAGGAGCTTAAACCCTCTACCTGCTATAGCGGTTTCTGTTTTTAATCAAATTTTGCCATTAGGGCACGGGTGCATATGTCTCATCAAATCCTCAAACTTGAATCTCCTTGCTGCTTTGCAGCTCTACTTGGTTGCGTTGGCGAAGCCTCTCGGAAGGAGAATCGCCGCCGCTGGTTGTACAAACAAAAGCTCCTTGAAACCCACGACCCCCGTAGATTCCAAGGAAACGAAGCAAGAAATTAAACCAAACAACTACTCACTACTGTGACAACGACAACCATGACAACGACAAACATGACATCAAACTCACCGACAAACATGACATTAAACTCACCAGAAAGTATGACATTAAACTCACCAGAAACACAAGCCCTGTACTACCCAATCAACAACAACGAGTGGGTCAGACTCGTTAGAGAGCTAAGACCTTCTCAAATTGCAATCCTGATGTATCTACGAACACTTGCACCGTTCCAGGGACAAACCCTCTCGATTGGCATTAGAGAGATAGCGGCAGTGCTCGGATTCAACCCCAGCACCGTGAGCCGTGGATTAAAAATTCTAGGGCGAAAGAGCTTTATCAATCTCGAATTGGTGAAGGTTCACATTCAGATAAAAATGCGATCGCTGTCTGAGGCATTGGGCGGACAGCCTAATTCTTCTGCCACAAAAAAAACCACCGATGAAGCCGCGCAAACTGGTGACTCTTTATTCTCTGATGAAGCGCAAATTGATGACTCTTTATTCTCTGATGAACGCTATTTCGCTCCAGACAACACTGTTGCCTCCAGGCAACAGTGTTGCCTACAGGAATCCTCTGTTGCCTACAGGAATCCTCTGTTGCCTGGAAGCAACGATCGACCGCTAGAACCTGTACAGGGAACGGATTCCAGAGCGCCCTATATTAATCATATTAATCAAATAGATCGATCTGATCATGATGATTTTTTTGGTGCAGAGAATAATGATGCTCAGAATCCCACCGATGAAGAGCTGCTGGAGTTTGTTAAAGCCGCAAATCCAAAGGCTAGAAAACCAACCGCGTATGCTGTCACCTGTCTGAAAAAGAGTCGGATGTATTGGCAGGAGCGGTTCAAATCGCACAGGGATGGGGCACCAAAACAAACGCCTGTTCCGGTCACGCCGCCGCCGCAGTTTTTTGAATTTGAATCGTCTTGCAGGATGGCAATGCTTATGGGCGATCGCCCATTCGTCTTGGATAAGTTGCAGGAGGCTTGGCTACATGGTTGGAGAGACTTGGTGGAGGGATTATGTCAGATGAACCAGACGTGGGGCTTCAGGGTGACCAGAGACGGGGTGGAGTAAGCGATCTGTCTGATGCCCTAGCCTTGATATCGATCTACAGCCAGCTCTTAGCTCCCCAGCACCAGCGCGAGTACCTGATCCGCTTGCTCTGTTGGGCATCCGCTGTACTACTCAAGTACGGCTATTCCCAGGAGTGGATTGACCAGATGACGCGCGATCGCAAAACGCTCAGGGCTAAGTGGTGGATGCTTCGGCAGTTCTTACCCGATGTTGAGATCCTCAATCTGGTTGAACAGCTAAGGCCACTGGTTGAGGAACGGGAGCTGGCTGAAAAGATCGAGGGCGATCGCCAATAGAAGTATGTGAAAATGGTTCGAGTTTTTTATTAGTCAAAAATCGTCATGCCAATTGATTTAAGTCGCTATCCCACAAACTGGAGCCAGATGGCTAGAGACGTAAAGCGGCGCGTGTACTGGACTTGCCAGCTCTGTAGTAAGCCTTGTTTGCTTAAGGGCGAGGATTGGTCAGACTTTGTTAGACGTGCTGGTTTCACTGTGGCAGAGGCGATCGCAGCCAGTCACCACCCGAAGCGCTATGAGCTTGATGCTGCACACGTCAACCACGACCCCGAAAACCTAGACGCAGACATTCGTGCATGGTGCAATCCCTGTCACTGTCGCTATGACCTTGCCCAGCTCAGGCGGAAACAACACCTCAACGCCGAGCGGCACGGACAGCTTCATCTTGGAGCGATCGCCCCCCCGGCACCAGGAGGTCACGGCAAAGACCCAAGCGTGGTACAACTGCCTCTCAATGGTTTGCTCTGACTTACGCTAAACTTACGCTAATTTTTTGGCACTGTTTTCTAGACGCGTTGCTGGATACGCAACTACTCAAAACGGGTAGAAATCGCCAAAACCCTATTCGTACAATGGTTTCAGCGTTTTTTATGGTGGACTAATCGCAGGATTTTTTTAAACGGCAAATCAGGCGTTTCAGCCTCTTGTAGTACGCTCAAAAGTCCAGTTTTAGTCCAGCGTTTGTAACATACTTTGTAGTACGTCTCACTGAAGTAAGAATGCTTGGCTGAATTCTAGTGAGAACTCCTCAAGCCGATCGTCCAGTTTTTCTGATCTCAAGTCAATCTCCACACCAGAGACGGTTAGCCCTGGAAATTCCTCTTGGAGCGCATCAAGCACAATCGCGATCGCCGCTGTTGTCGTTTTTGTACTGTCCCATTGCCGTAGTGTTAACCGCCCATACAACAAGAGCAATTGCGACCCATGCGTTTGAGTAACGACCCGGCGAGAGTCTGGCGTGATAACAAGTTCTAACCCGGTGCGAGTGGCTTTCTCTACTGATTTGTTAGCTTCTGTCTCGATAGCGATCGCCACGGTCACGCCACCATTGCTGTACTCGTAGGTTCCCAGTTCATCAGCCAGGGCGATCGCCAGAGAATCACGAATTGCTATGTAGGAAATCATGGCGGTGCTGATACGAATGAGGAGGGCACAAACCAGCCTTTAATCCTATCGACAAGATCGATATTCAAAGCTTGAAGGAAGGGATCTCTCCCTTCAAACTCGTAAACAAATATCCCTGTTAAGCCGTTATAAACAGCTACACAAGGCGAGTCAGGCGTTATCAGCGCAGGCAGCGGTCTTGGAGACACAAGGAATCCACCAAGGTAGGCAGAGCGTTCATTCAAGTCTCTAGGGCGACGGTATTGCTGGGATAGTGTGGCAGGTTCCATTACCGCAGTCACTACAATCACATCACGGGTTGGTTTGAGGTTCCCCCATTCATCCGGCTCAAGCGAAGCCCCGGCAACCGTAAAATCGGCTGTGAAGTTCACAAAATCGGCAAATGGGGAAATCTCAGGCGGCATTGTTAGTCTTCCTTCTTGTTAGCTAGTTTTTCTTGAATTAGAGTCAGGCCAACGGTTTTAAGCACCTGTAGCAAAACTTTCTTCATGTTGAATTTCATCGAATCAATCTCACTTTACCTGTAGGTTTGATTAGGTGGATCAGGTGCAAACTCGTAGCGATCGCCACCCTGCTTGCTTTCGTCTCTTTCTCGTAGCCAGCATTACGAGAGCCAAGTGCCCACTTCAAAGGCCCTGCTTGAATCAATCCCGCGTTAGAAATTGCGGCGAGAGAGGCTGCTTTCTGGGTGTAGTAGTTGGCTATTTCTGCCTCTATACGGGCGATCGCCAGATCGCCCCCATAGAATGCCGCGTGGTCGAGAGCACCTTGCACCGTTTCTACATAGGCGCGAATCACGGGCAGCCGTAGCAGGTCCATAACCCGGTCTAGTGTTTCTGGAGCAAATGGCATTTTAGTTCTCCTGACTTGCCTTAGTCTTTGTCCTCTTGCGAACTGGCTTTATTGCGGCAGGTTCCGTTATTGTCGTGATGTCCGGCGTTGAGTTGGGCACCTTTTCCAATGCCGGACTTGTTGCTTCAAGGAGTGGCTGAGACAGGATAGCGATCGCTGTCTCATACGTCATCCCTTCCGCTGAGAGTCCAGACCTCTCAGCGGCTTGTCTACGCACCCGTTGAAATCCAGTCAGTCCCATAAATACCTTAACCGTTGGTTTTCAGTGCCACAATGCGAACGTTCTTCTGCTCATAGACCCGTGTCCAAGCAGTGCCAAGTTCGAGTTCGGTGTTAGTAGGCGAAATCCCCGCAGGCGTACCCACGTATTTAATGCCCTGTGGGTGCAAGAGGTAATGGCGACGGTTGATCAGATAGCTTTCTCCAGCAAGCGAGTCTCTGTCCATTTCTACTGGCATTTCTGGCATCCCTTCACCGAAGGCCACAGAACCAGCACCAAACAAAAATGTCGTGTAGACAAATCCATTCGTTCCGCCAGCAACGCGTGGTAGTGCATCGTCTACAATCACCCGGCGACCCAGGTAAGAGCGGATAGGCGCACCTTGAGCAGAGGGTTGGTCGAATTGAATTACTTCTTGTCTGAGTAACCGATGATAGACCGTCGAGTGCATTGCGATCGCGGTCAAATCGCCAGATGCATCACCTAGCTTGTCGAATGCGCTGATCACGTTGTCGCTGGACACTAAGTTTGCTGCAACCGCAGAGTTACCAGCCGCGATGGAAGCATCATAGACGTGTGTGCTTCCGAGTGTGGTTGCAAAAATCCCCTTGAGATTTGCAAGCAAGACCTTTTGGAAGTCACGCGCCCACCATGTGCCTACCAAGTCGGCGATCGCCCCGGCAACATCAGCGCCAGAGAGAGCGGGTGCGAGGTCATTTGTGCCCCAGGCTTTCCCCCGATAATGTACGTGAGCAACGTCTTTGACAGCCGCAATCTTGTTAACCGATAAACCTGCTGAGTCGGACAGAACTTCAGACTCACCAGTTAAATCTTGGAAGAATGGCAGGTTTACCGTAGAGCCACCACTACCAGCTAGTTGGTCATACTTTTCGTTCTCAACAACAATCCCTGAACCCCATAGAGCCGAGAGCGTCCGTGTACGCTCAATCATGTAAGGAACCCAAACATCCGGTTCGATAATATCAACGAGTTTTGTAGCAGGCATCTTCTTGTGTAGATAGGAGTAATGAGTAATTTGACTCCCTAGTGGCATTACCCCCAGGCAGCGCATAGCGCAGTTGTGAGAGTAGTTCCTACAAAAAACCGCCCCGTGTGGAGCGGTTTCGTCGGTAAGCCTGTCTATCCTTTAGCGGCAGCTATTAGGTTTTGAGCCAATGCTGGATTCTCACGGAATATGCGAGTCTGTTCCGTTAGGTTGACACTTCCTTGCTTCCAAGGATTGGACGCGCGATCGCCCACGCTACCTGTGTTGGGGTTGGAGCCAGAGCCACTTACACCCGATGCTTTGAATTGATTCTGATATTCCGGCAGTTTTCGTAGTTCTTGTACAAATGTCGCTAGGTCAGCGTCACCCGCTTTTGCCGTGTTGGTTGTTTCGTCGTAGGAAATGCGATCGCCTACCAGTTGATAGAGCTGTCCAGGGTTGAAAACTGCATAAGCAGGTTTGGAGAATTCACCAATCGCCGATGCTTTAGTTTTCTCTGAAAGGAGTTGCTTTCGCTCTGATTCCCGCGCAGCAACTTCTAGTTCTCTAGCTTGCTCGATTGCAGTCAAACGAGTTTCTAGAGCTTGCTCCAGTTGCTGTTTACGAGTCGCATAGGTTGATTCGTAATGGTTTTTAAGGTCATTGCCTTGTTGGTCAAACTGTGCTTTGATGCGAATCAAGTCTGGGATGTCAAGATCGACGTATTGCTCGATTTGTTTGAATTTTTGCAGCTTGCCTATCAGCTCGCTGTTTTTTCCCAGGATTGCGGTTTTCTCGGCTTGCAGAGAAGAAATCAACGTCAGAGCTTCTTGTATTTCCATTTTGTTTACCCATTAGGCAGCGCATAGCGCTATAGACGATCGCTAAATGGTTCCTACGTGGACGGAGTTGGCATCGGTTCAGGCGGCTTTAACGAAGCGAGTCGAGATAGTTCCTGTTCAATGGAGAACTCATCGTTGAAGACTTCACCCCGCTTTAGCAGTCCTAGCAGTGTTTCAAGGCTGATTTGATTCTTATCATGCAATGCGCTGAAGGTGGCGATCGCCTGCGATGACAGTTGGCCTACTTCATAGTCACGGTTGACTTGGCAGGTTCCCGCATCTTCACTGCGATAGGCCGCATGGTACTCAAGGCAAAGGTCTAGAGCGTCTTGCAGCCCTTGAGACACCACAGCCATGATTGAATCGCCTTGTGTGCGGTCGAGTCGTTTAGCATCGGCGCTCTCACCCACATTTTTCTGTGATGTGAGGGTAGACAGACCCAAGACAGCCATTTGCATCTCTAGCTTGTCTATCCGTTTTTCTAGTGCTCTAAAGCTTGCTGGTGGTGGTGCAATCCACTCAGCCCTAGCGTCAGGATTCTCAAAGACCAATGCCTCATCTACGCTGGAGAGAATGTCACCGTTCTCAGGGTTATAGCCAAAAATGCACAGCTTTGGGTTTGCCGCAACGTGGAGGGCATGATCCAAGTCGCTACTGGTTTGAAGATGGCTGATGTTCAAGAATGCCACTTCTAACATAGGAGGCTGAACCGCTCCATTTTTTTTCTTGCTGGTCCGCACCAGGGCGAACGGGATAAATGGCAAGGTCAAGTAGCCAGCCTCAACCACTTCCCATCGATCGCGTTCTACTTCCTCAAACAACCGCCAGCGCACCCAACCCCGGTCAAGATCGTAGACTTTTACTTGTTCTATCTCCTTTTCCCCAAATTCCCCATCCGGGACTGTTGACTTAATCAAGAGACGTAGTTGACTGAAGACTTGACGGTGGTTGGCGATCGCGTATTTGCAGCTAAGAATTTCTTGTGCTGAGTAATGAATCCAGTAAGGGCGAGGTGATTGCTCTACTTCTTCAGCCAAGGTCTGTACTTCGTTCATTCTTGTGTAGTCAACCAGCACACCCGCGTAGCCATAGTCGATCGCAGATTCAAACACTTCTCTAGAGAATGTGTTCAGGTCATCGCCCAATAGATTGATGTTGTCCAACTCTTGCCTGACTTGCTCTGATACCTCTAGGGCGATAGGTTTGCGAAGGACTAACCCGATTAAGCCACGAACGAGGCGAGTGTACCAGGGCGTTAGGTTCGCGCGGCTCAGTCTACGGGCATAAGCTTCTGGTGTTTCCAGTGGTTCTAGCGGTAGGAAGGTTGATCCTTTTTTGCGAACCGCTGGGGTGCCACTCTTAACTGAGTCAATCACTGCCCAGTACTCAGTCATTTCCTGATAGAGCATTGAGGGTCTTGCTACTCCAGAGTCTTCAGGCGTTGAGTTATCTGGGCGTAGCCCAGATCGCGTCTCTGAGAAAGCCCCTTTGTTAAGATCGGAGATCTGAGTTCGCTTTGTTCGTTCTTCAATGTATGAGTAGGTCACTACAAAAGCCCTATAACGCTGGCGTAGAGTTCCTACCAAGACGGAAAATTAGTAGATTGATATGCCCGACCGTGAGCCACGCTTGCCCGGTTGTGGAGATATCAGCGGCTGCAAGGCATAGCGAATCGCGTCTAGGCAATGATTGTGAGCATCTATCACTACGTTGAGAATGTCTCCTGAAACAGGATCTACTTTGTAGGAGTACAGGCGAGCTTCTTGGGCTGTTTCCTTGCAGCTTGAGTGAATCACTATCTTTTGATAAGAGAGCAGGTGAGCAATGCCGTCTTCCACAGAACCCGGTTTCTTCTTCACCCCGGTGATTTGAGGAATGCCATGCCGTTTTAAGTAGGAAATGGATTCAGGTCTAGCGCTGTCAGCTCTGATAGTGTGGCGATCGCAGTCGGGCACATTCATCATCCACCGCGCAGCCGTGCTATCCAATTCCAGCCCAACGGCATAGGATTCTCTGTGTACATAAAGCGTGTTGTTAAAGACCCAGCACTCTACAAGTGTTGTGGGACTTTTCGCAAAACCAAAGTCAGCACCGTAATATGGCCCCATCCATTCCCGCTTAACCTGTAGTGGTAAATCGTCATCGCTATCTTCATAGGGCGTGAAACCCTCAACAACCCACTTGCGTTTAAGAATTTGAGCATCGGAGTGTTCCCAAAAGCCACCTTCCCAGATGTGGTGGTAAGCGTCTGGATCGGTTGATTGCATATCTAAGCGCTCTTGGTGCAGTACCTCTGGGAAGTGAGGGTTTTCATCCCAGTTAACCCGCCTGATGTATGAGTCAGTTCTACACTTTTCAACCAGCTCCTTATAGATAATGTCTGTCTTGTTCAGTGGGTTAAAGGTGACCCAAATCTCGGAGCCGTTTTCCCGAATGGTGGGAGGCAAGACCCGCCAGCTATCGACAGAGATGGTTTGACCTTCCTCAAGCCAGAGATGGGTAATGCCAGCCATACTTTTGATGGATTGGACATTTAGCCTTACTCCCTTAAAGATGAAGCTGCTTCCGTTGTTTCCGGCGATCGCGTCTTTGGTGACTCTGTAGTAGCTCTCAAGCCCCAGAGCTGAAATCCTTTCCTTGAGTAGGGCATGGACTGATTCTTTGATGGATACCTGAAATTCCCGCGCACACAGCACTCGGATTGGTCGAGTTAATCCAATAATCAGCAGTGTATCGGCGATCGCGAAACTTTTTCCACTGCCACGCCCTCCCCATAGGCACTTGTACCGTGCAGGTTCTAGTAGCGGTTGTGCCCAAGAGGTTAGCTGTTTAGAAAGTTTTGCGGCCAGGGCGAGGCGATCGCCATGATCGTTTTTCCTTAAGCCAAAGACCCGCTCTAGCTCGTTGACGAATAGCTGTCTTAGGCTTCTAGTTGCCATCGCCGCCGTAGCTCCATAACGAAATCGGTTGAGTCAATCCCCAATGCAATGAGTTGATCCGCCAATTCGCCCACTGTTGGGGGGTTGGTTTTACGTCGATACTCAAGCAGGCGCACTAATCCACCCGCGAGGCCACCCAGCGCTCGCTCATCCTCTACTGCACTAAGAGCCGCGCTTAAGTCTGCGATCGCCCCATTGACGACTGTTAGTTCATCTATGTCCCGACTTACCCCGGCTCTCTCCCTTCGTGGTGGAGCTGTGGAGCCGTCGCTAGATGATGTATCGCTCTTGCGGGAGATGCTGATTACTTTTGATTGCTTCAGGCCGCCCCAGCCGCCAGCGGAAGCCCATCGCTCAACTGTTCTGGTAGACACGCCCAAGTGAGATGCGATCGCCGCATGAGTCCAGTTACGCTCAGTGCAAAGCTGTTTTGCTTCTGTCTTTTTTTTGTCGCTTTTATCCGTCATGCCCCGTCATCCCGACAACCAACAGAGGCAGAGTTCCCTACTGACAAGTGCTGTGGCGGGTTTGTCGGTTGGGCTATTCCGTCATGAGGGAAGTCTTGGTATAGTCGATTTAGGGTTTTGCTGTGGATTTATATTTGTCGAAACAGGACTATGGCATCATCAGATTTAAGGCGTTAATCAGGCTAAGGACTCTGTTCAATGCTCTGATGGCTTGCAATCTTACTGTCGATGTTGAAAATGCATTGCACATTGTTTGCTATGACCCTTCAGTG
>JBBSCL010000060.1:0-10539 GCA_038250345.1 Leptolyngbyales cyanobacterium | reverse complement strand
GATCATGGGAAAAGTTCAGGGCGTTAAGGAAAAGCTGCATTATCCAATTTACGATGCTTTTTACGTGCCGGAAGACGTATCATTCCAATCAAAGTTGACAGATCCAAGAATGATCCGCTTCTTTGTGGATGTTCAGAACAAAACCAGGCTAGAAACCAACTTACAGGCATCTGGTGTTTTACCCAGCCTGAATACCTTTGAGGCTCGTGCCCTGCGGGTAGTGGTTTCTAGTATAGTTACTCCCATCAGGAAGGACCCAGCACCACAAGAATTACAAGAATCGAATGAGGCTGGCTTTCTAGCTGACTTTATTTATAGCTCAGTAACGACCCTACTGGTAGGCGAAAAAGTCATGATTGAGATGCCCACCTATTTCTTTCCATCTGGTGCTGGGATAACTCAAGGTGGGGGTTCCGAGCTGCTACTTGGTGGCATTGTTTACAACCACGGACAACCTGACCCGATGTCCACCTTCCGTTTTGCAGAACCCGTGATCATTGAACCACAACAGAACTTTCGAGTAGAAATATCTTTCCCCCAAGGGATACCAGGACAAACAGCAACTCCACCAACGGGGTTAGCAGTTGTAAAGGGACCTCTGCGGATTTGGGTGGTGCTGGATGGCTACCTGACACGGGACGTTCAGTAGTTTTTATGGATTACACACGGCGATCGCGCTCAACATTGACGTAGACCAACGCATGACAAGCATCGCCAACCACTTCATCGGAAAACAACGAAGAATAATCTGGGAGAAAACACAATGAATCACATGATGGGCGCTGGCTATCTTGGTGAAACGAGAATGGCACCGGACGGCAACCTGTATCAGTGGGTGGAAGGTATTGATGGATTGGGCAATCCCATTGGCTTCTGGAGCAAATTGAAAAAACTGGGACAAAAAGCACTGAAAACGGCTGCCCGCTATCACCCTGCTGCACAGGCATTGCAAATGGTGAGTCGTGGTGTTTCAGGCTATGACGGAATGGGAGCCTTACATCAAGCTCCGGATGGCAGTTTATATCAAATGC
Source organism: Leptolyngbyales cyanobacterium (assembly GCA_038250345.1). Classification (GTDB taxonomy): domain Bacteria; phylum Cyanobacteriota; class Cyanobacteriia; order Leptolyngbyales; family Leptolyngbyaceae; genus ULC077BIN1. The sequence goes on along the minus strand of JBBSCL010000060.1, from coordinate 9,508 downwards.
AAGGACTGGGCGTAGACGAAGAGGGAATGGGGACAGATGCTGTGACCCAAATGATGGGGCTTGGCAGTTATCTGGGCGAAACCCGCATGGGACCCGATGGTAATGTCTACCAATGGGTTCAAGGCATTGATGGCTTGGGAAATCCCATCGGCTTTTGGAAGAAATGGAAGAAAAAACTGCGAGGATTTGTGAAAAAAGCACTGCCTATAGCCCAAAAACTAGCCCCGTTTATTCCTGGCGGGGCAGCAGTTTTGACAGCAGCAACCCCAATTCTGCAACAGGCTGGAGTGGCGGGCTATGGTGGTTTAGGAGCCTTGTACCAAGCTCCTGACGGCACCTTGTACCAGATGCAAGGTCTAGCGGCAAACGAAGAGCTACAGGGATATGGGGAAGATGAGGATCTGCGTGGGTTCGCTGAGGATGAGGAATTCCAGGGGTATGGAGAAGACGAAGCACTCTATGGCTATGGGGAAGACGACGATCTACGGGGTGTAGAGGGTTACATCCGGCAAGATGGCATAAGCGGTTTTGAGCAGTATGTGCCTCAACAACCTCCCATGACTCCTCGGTTTGCACCAACTCAGGTCTGGAGTCCACCCTGGTAGCCACTTCTTCTTAGAGAGGAAGGAATGCAATTGTCATTCCTTCTTCCCTAAACGACTGAACAATCTCTGAAATGAGGCAAGCAAAATGCAGTTCCAACAAGCACCACCGCAGATGAGGGCTATGAATCGCTCCTCACCGGAAACCACAATGCCAGTCAATACTGAACCGAATGTTAAGGAAATTCCCTACGACTACGTAGCCAAGTTCGCGCTTCAAGGCAAACGTGGCAATCGTGTGCAGGATGTAATCAACATCAGCGTTGAAGGGGCTTTTGTAGCGGTGGCGATCGGCTACAGCTTCATCCCAACTTTGAAAGTACAGAACGGGAATGTCTTGGAGCCACCGATTGAAATAGGATCTGCCACCCCCTTCCTTGAAAATCCTTTGCTTCCCTTGATTGAACCTTTTGTCCGGGCATCCGGTACAACCAATGTACCCGTGCCGAGTGACTCTAATACGCGCGAGTTTCAACAACTTCAACTGATTAAGTTGGTATCAGAATGTTTCCTAATGAAGTTGTGTGGCATTCACTTCAAATACAGCATCGTTGACAGTGGCAGTGGACGGGAGTTGCAGAATCAGCCGATTCACAACATTGCAGGATTAGGTGAATCAAGCGGTGAGAGACCCTTCCGTCCGTTTGCTAAGCCAATGGTGTTTATGCCCCGCTCAACCATTCGCATTGAAGTTGAAGAGATTTCAGAAGGACCGATTTACGGCTATGAAGATCCTCAAACCAAGCAACGAATTGGCGCTGAACTCTACATCGTGTTGCACGGCTACAAGATGCTCGGCTATGGAACGGGGTCGCCATGACTATTTGTCAGGTTTGCGGCATCCCTCTAGATGCCAACTACTTCGACAACGCCAGTATTAAGGGTGCACCCCCCAATGTCGGTGATGAGGTGGAGCTAGCCCGGTATGCGCTGCATCCCCAATACTGCGGTGCGTTACTTTGCTTTGCTCAATACGCAGAACCCCAAGAAGAACCCCAAGCACCTCAAACCAAGAACCTGTTTGAAACTCCTGGCTATGAATGGGCAGTTCTTTGCAACAACCAACCCCGCGATCCCTATTTACCTACTAATTTGATCTTGAATCCCTGGGGGCAAAATAATTTACCCGTTCATTTGCGGTTGGAGGAAGGATGTGTGGTGCGACTGGTGGTGCGAAGAGTGTCTGCTTCTCCAGTAACCTTACTGGAAAAGGTGGGCGGTCGTCTGCAAGGACGCTATTGGTACAACACCAATTACGGTGGTGCACCCAATCGGTTGTAGCCGACCATAGCGAGAAAGGGGGGTGTACACGAGAATCTATGAGGTAAGTCAGCTTATGTATATCTATGAACCTAAACTACCTAGTTCCCGTGTTCGACATTCGGAACAGCCCATCATCTCGCGGCTTGGTCAGCAAAACTTTTATTACCCCGATCGATTAGTAAGCGGGTTTTTGGGACAACCAGTCACGAACGACTCGTTCAGTCCGGTGTGCGATCGCTCAGCGGCTACACCTGGTTTTTCCACTGTGGAACGGGGTAAGCTGACCAGTCTTCTCTCACCTAAGCAGAGCGCTCAAGCCATCCACTGGAACCGCGAGAGGCACCCGGTAAAATCCGGAGTGCGCCCAGAAGACATCATCCTCGATCTAATGCGATACGTGGATTTCGATGCTGTGCGAGAGGCTATTCGGCAACAAGCAGGTGGATCATCAATTGTCAGCAAGGAACCCATCGATGCTATTTTTGTCGAAGCAGTGCATCAATTCCAAGCAAAGATCTATTTTCAGAAGGACGAGCAGAGCGGTGCAGTGGGACCTTCGACCCTTGACAGTCTGGGCATCGTAAAACACAAACTGGGACCGAAATTTGGTAACGTTCATGGGCGCGGTGTCCTAAAAAACCTATCGGGCAAAATTAGCGACCTGACCAAGGGTGACTTCAACGCGAAAAATTGGTATGACTCCATTGTGGCTCCCTCCTTCCTGGGTCATCGAATCAACAGACAAGGGCAAGGTATCCATCTGGTATTGCTACGCAAACTTCGTGAAGCGGAAAACTACCTACTTTCCCTCCCAGCTTATGCTGACATGACCCCAGTTGCGCTGGGTCGTACCCTAGGACTAGACCGAAAATCTGTGCGCTACAGCGGGGGGCGGATTTCAGCGGCAAAACAAGGACTGCATGGGGTGGGACTGGCGTTGGACATTGACGTAGTAGGGAATCCCTGGCTCGGAGCTGGATGGATTGTGGATGATAAAGAAGGGAGAGAGTGGCTGGTCGAGCAAATCAAAACCAATCCGGACGACAAATTGAAAGCAAAGTACCAACGCATATTAAATCAGCGGAATGAACGGTACAGGTTTGTGGAAACGCTCAAATTGGCTGCCCAGAATCCTGCAAACGACTTGATAAAAGGTACTGGTACTATCGCTTCTTATCTGCATAGTCTGGCTGTCAGTGATACTCGTGCTGTTTACGCGATTCTTGCTCGTCGGAATGAGGAATTTAAAGCCTTTCTGCAAACCCACTCATCGGAATTGCGTTACTGGCAAAATAGTGCCACTTTTGGCAATTACGATCCGCTGAATGGGTTCCTCAACCTACACCCCGATCTGGTTTTCGCCTTGCGGCAGAAAGCTCTACTTGCCTGGGGTGCGATCGATTTTGGGTCTAGTCATTCTGGCGATATCATGCACTTCGATGTACGCACACTGGGTGTGGGCAGGCTGCTCGCAGGGAAGATGGAAGCCTACGTGCCAAAGCCTGGTCATCACCCAGTAGGCTAGCTATCGAGAAGAATGGGGTCGGAGTGAATTTTTCCCGCGCACCTAGCGCATCAGGATTATGTTCATGTGACTAGGCAAGTTATCAGATTACGAAGTGAAAGGAGGATTGCCATGTATATGCAAGCATGCGAAGGGTTAGGACAAGACCTGATTCAGGTAACTCAATGGCGCTGCCCTAATCTGGAGCGGTTCAAAGCGGGAAAAGTTACTGTCTGGAGCTTATACACGCCCTTCTTTTTCAAGTCCGGGATGGCCATTGATGCGGACGGAGCGCCAAACGCCTATCATCCACAAGACACTGGCCTGGATGATCTGAAGCACGCTGGTTTCCCTGCGAAGCCTGGTAAAACGCCGTGGGGAATTGTAACAAACAATCAGGGCAAACCTGTAATACAAGGAAGGGGTGATCCTTTCCCGGGTTTCTTCGTCTCTGGAACATCGCTTGGTGACAAAACGCGGCCACTAACCGATCCACGAAGGTACGTTGACTCCACCCAGATTCCGTACATTGCTCTCCCTAAAGCGTTAGAAAACAAGCTCGGTGCAAAGCTAGGGGATTTCGCCGCCGTAATCAATGGCAAGAACCGCCGATTATCCTTCGCCATCTTCGCCGATATAGGACCAGCAGAAAAACTTGGTGAGGGCTCAATCGCCCTAGCTCAATCATTGGGTCATGACCCATTTGTACAGGGCAAAGTTCGGAACGGGATTTCCGGCGACGTCATCTATGTCGTGTTCCCTGGATCTGGAAATGGAAAGCCCCAGCCGATTGCGGAAATCAACTCTAAGGGTGCGAGGCTTTTCAAGGATTGGGGCGGGATGACGCGAATTGACGCCTGCTTTTTTCCAAAGAATCTTATGAGAGACTTACCTGTCCCTTCGGCTTCCAAAATGTATGCGTAAAGGAATCAAAAAACTGGGATCGGAGCAAATTTTTCAATCTTATCGGAACATGATACTGAACAGCCTGTCACGAAACTCCCTACAACCCGATTTTTTCTTCTGGTTCAATCAGCCCTGGTGAGAAAGTCTATGTACTATATTCGATATGCAGACGGATTAGGGAAGGCCGCCTCGGCGGCAACCATCACCAACGCCGACAGCAGGTTAGTCAAGCAGGTGACTCCGGCGGCCCTATGCGGGGCTTCGCGCAGTGGCGGTAATCTCAACGTGCGCGTCTGGCCCAACATCACTCATGTAGTCATCCATACCCTGATTGGTTCTTCCGCCACAACGATCAAGCGCTGGCATAGTGGCAAAAACTGCTTGCCGCCGCATTATGTGATCAACAAAAGCGGCGAGATTACTCAAATGGTCGCCGAATATTACTGCGCCCAGCACGCCGGAAAGGCAAATCCTTACAGCATTGGCATCGAACACGAAGGGGGCTGCTACAGCAAGCCAGCATGCTTCTCCGAGGCGCTGTATCTGGCCTCCGCGGCCTTGGTGCGAGATATCTGCGAGCGCCAAAAAATCCCCAAAGACCGCAAGCACATTATCGGTCATGACGAAGTGCCTGTGCCAAATCACGGTGACCCTGGCGGTTACTGGGATTGGGACTACTACATAGCGCTGATCCAATGGGACGGCAGCACGGCCAGCCAGAAACCACAGCGCATCGTGCTGGATTACAACTCTCTTTTTACCTTTCCGCAAACGGCAAACTGGAAGGAAGGCACGCGTAAGTGGATGAAGTGGGGACCTAGCCACGAGCAAAGTTACGCCGCCAAGTATTACTATGCTACAGCAGACGCAACCGCAAAGAATGACGATGTCGTTCAGTATGAGGGGATAATCCCTGACAGTGGCAGGTGGACTCTTTCTGCCTGGTGGCCGGTTTTGGCCGACAGCAACCCTGCGGCACAAATTAACGTCTTCACCAGCAACAGCGACCCAGTGCAGCGCTCCATATCCAGGGTTTACAGCCAGCGCGAACGCAAACTCATGGCGCGATCAACAATAGCGCTGCCCTCAACTCACACCTGGATGGCAGTACATACCTTCACGCTGAACGCTGGCGACAGCGTCAGGATCCACGTTTTACGGCGCAGCAGCAAGCGCGGACAGGTCATTGCCGATGCCTTCCGCTTGCTGAAAACTTGACTTTTTGCAAGGAGGCATCCATGTACATCAGTAATACGCAAACTAACAGACAAGCACGGAGCACCAGTACAGCATTAGGAACCCCTGCGGAGCCTGGCGCAGTTCCGGCACTGAGTGCAGACGCCCTAAAGAAAGCAATCACTTTAAACCGGGTCTATGCCCGCACGATTGGCTGGGGGAATTATACGGGTCAGATCGCCATTCGGCTGGGTATCACCGCTAAGAACCCGGACATTTGGAGCTTCGTTCAGGCCCTGGCCAAGTGGCAGGCACGCAACGGCATAATGCCTACTGGCGTCCTGGGGGGGGAATGGTATGACCTGCTGACGCGGAATCGTTAGGATCCTTACAAATTTAAGTTGCAGTGTCCAAATCTTGTAAGCCTTGCAGAAAAGCAATGTGCTTCAGAAAGTTACTCAAGTTATTTTTGTAAGGATCCTTAAGCTTGAATGCCAGAAGAATATTAGATCAGAGTGAAGTTTACGTCGCTACTCAGTCGGCTATCTAAGGAAGATGAACCTTAAGGTATATCTGTGATCGTAAATTGTCAGGTGTATAGTTTCTCTCCCCTAGCAAAACAAAGATAGAGCAGCGATCGCCCCCTTCCCACCATCCGGCACACCTCATGTTTGCGAACTGTGCGATCGCCCCTTAGTTCCGTCGAGTGAGAGCGATCCCAGTAGTCTTAAAATGTACATATCTAAGACTCGTTAGCCAGAACTCACAATGTCTGAAATCACTGCTATCTACGAAAACGGCATTCTGCGTCCCCTAACCCCTCTCGCTTTCAGTGAGGGGCAACAGGTGCGAATTCAAGTTTTGCCAGAAACACCGTCTGATAGGCAAATTGAGCAAGCCCTAGAATCCCTAGTGGAGGCTGGACTACTTTCACTTCCACCGGGTTGTGGGGATGTTCAAACTATCTCAGAGGCACAACTGCGGGAATTTACTCAAAGCCTGCGAACATCTTCCGGTACGCCTGTTTCAGAAATTATCATTGAAGACAGAGGCGCTTTGTGACCGTTTACTTTTTAGATAGCAGCGCATTAGTTAAACGCTACGTACCTGAAGTGGGCACAAGTTGGGTACAAGCCTTAACCGATCCTGACTCAGGTAATCAACTATTCATTGCGCGCATCACTTGGGTGGAGGTGCTCAGCGCACTGGCGCGTCGTCAACGAGAAGGAAGCCTTGATATCTCCCAAATTACTCAAATTGTTCTAGCCTTTCGTCATCACCTGAATACTCAATATCGAGTGCTTGAGCTGACTCAAACTTTAGCTGAGTTAGCAGGGCAGCTAGTTAATCGGCACCCAATGCGAGCTTATGATGCAGTTCAATTAGCTTCTGCTGTAAGCCTCCATACAGCAATCACTCAAGCTCAATTGCCAACCCTGGTTTTCCTTACCGCTGATGATCGCCTGATTACCATTGCTCAGACTATGGGATTTCTAAGCGATAATCCTATGCTCTATCCATAATTTGCTGCCAAGCGCAGGACAAACAAGGATAGTAGAGCAATACTTGTTCCAATACTTTTTTGAGCGATCGCCCCCTTCCCATCATCCGGCACACCTCATGTTTGCGAACTGTGCGATCGCCCTCTTCCTCTCCCCAGGTGAACCACAATGACAACTCTTTCACCTAACCTATCGATTACCCTGAGTCAGCGCCGATGGGCTTGTGTGCTTGATCCCAGCTTATTTCTCTCCCAATATGGATTACTACTCGTTCAATCCCTAGGAGAGACACTAGAACTATGGATAGCGCGAGAACTTTGGCACATCCTGGATAATCCTGACTTTTACTGCAAGCAACCAAAGTTTGCTATGCCTCAAACTGAGCTAGAGCAATCTCTAGAACGCCAAATTGCGACTCATCGGAACAGAATGCAGATGCTCAAGAACTGGGAAACCGTTCGAGCGAAAACTCCTTTGACTCACCTCAAGCTATTTTGGATGGGGGATAGACCTGGAGAATCATTCCTTCCAGATAGTACTGATCCACAACTGATAGAGCATTGGGAAGCACTAGCCCAATCGTTGGACGAGCGATCGCTTCAACAATCGCTTCCCAGCAATTTGCTGACTCCCAGTTTCCGCGACACTGCTGCACTAGCGGCGGTCTTGGGTTCTGCATTTATTCTCACCTATCAGCCTGCGGGTGATGGTGAGCAGATAAACAACCCACCCGAAATTTGTCTGGTTCTAGAGCAATGGGGAATTCCCTGCAAACAGATTACTCCACTGGATACGATCGCCGTCATGGAACGCGACAATCTACTTCAGTTAATAATTTCTACAGGTCTTTCCAAATTCCTCTGGGCAGGATTACACTTAGTAGTGCTTCACTTAGTGGTACCGTCTGCTTTTACCTCTTACTGCAAAAATTCACATCCGTGGCAAAATCATGTCTTGAGTGAGCAAAGTGATCCAGCATCACCATGCTTTACCAATGTTTGGGAAGGAGCGCAAGGTTTTTGGTATCGACTTTGAACTGACAAAGCGTCAGCCCCTGATTCCCCAAAAGCTACCCTTAACAGTATTATTCAGCTTTGCCTTTTTTTTAGGATAAAAATTTCAACCTGTTTATGGCGGAGGTGCCATCATGGGAGAGCGTCAAAATCCATACCTACCTGTGCAGCAAGGGAGCAATGCCGCATTTCCAAACATTCTGGGTGATTTTTATATTGAAAACCATCACTATGTAATCCTTACAGAAAATGATTTGAAGTTTTCTCTTACCCAATTTAGAAATTCAGTAGTGGGTCAACTGAAGATACACGGGAAAGATTGTGTCATTGTAGAAGTTGAATGTTATCCCTTAAAAAGCAACCGTTCAGATATTACAGATCTCCTAACTGAGAGAGAACTTCAGATTGTTCAATTGATTTCTCAAGGACATCCAAACAAACAAATAGCAAATCGATTACACATCAGCGCGTGGACAGTTTCAACGCATCTCCGCCGCATCTTCGCCAAACTTGGTGTAGATACTCGTGCTGCAATGGTTCATCAATGTTCTTCGTTACTCGGCAACTTGGATCAACTAATTCAATAGATTTGCACTACTAGATGTTTCCCGAACCGGAATACTTGGTCGTCCTTTCTGGGAAAGTCGTCCCAAATCTGTAAGTACTGCTAACGGCACCCCAACCGAGTGGGCTGCCTCTGAAATCGCCATATTTTCAGTTCGAATCAATTCCAGAAGCGTCTTATGTGTCTGGCTAAAACTAATCGAAGTTGCTCGTCCGCAGGCAATTTGAACTCGCACAGCGCTAGCGGTCGCTCGATTGCGATCAACTTGGTCTGCATCTGGGATGAAACCCGGATAAACACTTCAACTATCCGTGACATAGAAATAGCGCTGCTAAGTCGCAACGATCGCCCAGAGCGGACGAAATGTTTCAGCAATATGGTCGCCGACAACCCACCCTAAAATCCCTTTTTTGAAGTGGTCAACAGCTGTCCACCTCGAAATTTTGTTTTTTTAGCTGAACTGATGTTGAACTGATTAAGTGGTGCGCGATCGCCATGCGTCTGCGTCATGCTTCCCCTAATAAGATTAAAGAACAGGCGATCGCTTGAACCAGGTGAGTTGTCACCTCGCTTACTGCTAGCCCGCCTGCCGTCCGATAACGCACTGTATGCAGTATGACTAAATCAACGGTAGCAGTCACCTGCAAAATGGCGGTAGCTATATCGCTGCTGTGAATCGTTTGGATCTCTGTTTTTACTTTTAACCCGTGGCTGAATGCGATCTCAGAGAGCCGGACTGAAAACTCAGCGGCTTGGGCGGCGGAAACCTGGGGATGATTAATATGCAACAGGTGGACTGTGGCTTGGTTTGCGTCTGCTAACACTTGGGCTAGTCGAATCGTGCGCAGGGTTTCTGGGGTGAAATCGTTGACGGGAACCAAAATGTTTTGAATGGCCGATGGGCTAATCAGCAGCCGGGTCACTGCAACTGGGCAATGGGCGGCACAAATCACACTATCGATCACGTTGCCAAACAG
>JBBSCL010000059.1:0-10641 GCA_038250345.1 Leptolyngbyales cyanobacterium | reverse complement strand
ACTAGCTCAAATAGTCGCCTTATTGTGATGTGGATCATCGTGCAAACCGCTGAATTGGTTAAACTTGCTGTTTTAGAAGCTACTTAAAGCACTATTATTCTTCAAGTTTTTAATGATTACTATTTGGATTGTCCACCACTGCATTGGAATTCTTGAGCCATGAACCCTAAGATATTTAGCAGTGGAACGATCGCTTGCTCCGCAATCCTAATCTACAGTGGCGTACAACCTTCTACAGTCGCCTCCAGTACACCAGACTGTAACGATCAACCCATCAGCCCATTCTCACAAGTTCTTAATCGAGTTAGAGAGGTGAACTTCCAATGTGATCAAGAATATACTGCAAAGCCTAAGCCTGCTCCTGAAGGTTTGATGAATGCTGACTGGGGCGATCGCCGATCTAATAAATTACCCAATACAGTAGAAGCTGTTTATAGCAGCCTACTGGAGCAGGCACAAATATTGGCGAACCGTAATCAACCTGCAACGGCTATTCATAAAGTTGCCGCAATTCCGACAAACAGTCAGCACTTTAAAGTGGCACAACAACTCCAGGAAGACTGGTCGCGAGAATTACTGCGAGAGGCAAAAAGTGAATGTCAGCAGGCTCGTGTTGTTAAAGCAATCTCAATGCTGAATGATATTCCATCGGTTCGCTTGCAAACTCGTGTGATTGAACTGCGGCAACGCTGGCAGCAGCAAAATGTGCTGCTAAATCGGGCGATCGCCGCAAAAAACACAAAGAACTGGCAAGGCGTAATCACGGCTATCAAGACGCTAGAAGAAACGCCTCTATACAACAGCCTTCTGGTTCAGGAGATGCTACAGCAAGCAACTACCAAACTTTACGAGCCAGACGCAACCATGCTACAAGTGGCTACGAAAGGTTTGACAACAGGGCAACCGGCGATCGCAACTCCAGAATTTATCACCTCCCAACCTCGCTAACCTACCTCCAGCTTAGTAGTTCGTCAACTTTGATTGGATAGACCACTAGGCTCTAATCAGACAAAGTTTTAGAGAATTTAGACCCAAATAGCTTCTTTAGAAAAACCAATGGGTCACTTTGAGGCAAGCTCATATCCACAAAAAGACTACGAGCTAACTTCAATTGGGTCGCACTATATTGGCTTTGACTTTGAGCTTGAGAAACTGCCAAACCCAATTCATGAAACCATTTCATCAAAACGGGAAGTGAGTGTTCTAGGGTGATATAGGCTTGGTCAAGGGAGAACTTGAGAATACGTCGCTTGAAACGAGCATTCATCAAGGTGTAAATCGATCCATCCTGAATCACTGTCCACTTTGATTGTGGCATTGCCTTCTCGCTCCAAGCGACCCAGAGATGCATCCGTTTCAAAATCACGTCTGAGTCACGGCGGTTGGATAAATAAAAGGTGAGTAATTTTGGCGGCAATTCTAATACTTGCCGAGTGGGTTGAGCGATGATAGCTTCTGAAAGATTCCCTGCAAGATTAAAGGACGGTTCAAACGTTGGCGCTAAAATCAAAGGGGGCAAATTGGCATCCAAGGGTTGGGTGCTCTGTTCAGCTAGTGATAGCGGCGTAGATAAAACCATTGAAACTTCCCAACGATAGCGATCGAGTTTGCCGCCCTCATACATACAGTTGGGAAAGGGGTAAGACTCCTGGGTTACAGATTGATAGGTTTTGGGGTCGAGATAGTCCAAACGTAAGTAGATTTCTGGAGTGTCATTCTGCTGCTTATCAAAGGTGTAATCTGCTGGGGGTGGCTCTAAACAGACCAATCGCACAGTTTGAACAATGGCAGGATTAGTGGAGTCTTGCAATTGAAAAACATTATGAGGCGAATTAAAAATGATTCGCCCCTCGGCATCTAAACGATAGGAAAGTGTACAGCCTTGAGGGATATAAAACAAAGCGCCAATGTATCGATCAAGCTTGGGTTTGCGCCGTCTTAGATAGACGTAGTATTGAGTTGGGTGACTTAATCCTCGATCTTGGTAGCTATAATCTTTTTTGAGCAGCAAACGAGTGTTGTGGTTTACTAATGCAGATAAAACCTCTGGATGGTGGCGATCGCCAATCTCTCGTAGCCCGAATTCTACAATGGCTTGAATATGTTCAGGTTCAAGTTGAGTTAGCAGTGCACGAATCAAAGCAACTTTAGCGTTGGCTTCAAGCTGACTGATCGGCTCAAGCATTTTAGCGCTGCCGCTCAAAGCGTCTCCCAAAAATCTATCTGCTTGGGAAAGCTCTACTTGACGGAATTGTCCCGTTATCGCTTCAACCTCTTGCTTTAGAGTAGTTGGAACCAGCCTCTCAACTTCCGGGGCAGGAACATGACGATTCATATCTAGAAAAAATAGAGGGAACTACACACTATGCTGATAGCTAGCCGAGTCAAACCGCTAACTTTGTTTATTCAATTGTTGATTTGCTCATTCTAGCCTAAAGCTTTAATAGATCTAGAAACTTTAAATGAAAAATTACGCGAACTATAGAGAAGTACTGCGTGCTGAATGTAGACATGATTGCCACTGGTAGGGGGTAGCCCCTTGTGCCTACCCTCGCTGGGATGAAGGGCAACCACAAGGGATTGCCCTACGGATTTTATATCTAGATTCAGCAACGCCGAATGTCCTTCTAGAGACAATTGCGACGAACGCGGCATAATAATCCACTCCATTTAATCTTGATTAATTGTCGATCGCTTACAGATCTGCATCAGAGCTTTTCGCAAAACGTCCTGATGCAGATCTCGGTTATCCATGGAAGCGGCGATCGCGACTAAGCCTCGATCTCCACATACTGGATTGGGTAGGCAATACACGCTAATGCTAATCCTGCCTGCTGATCTGCGGCAGTTAATGCTGTGTGTGTTGTATCGTATCGAACTTGTCCTTTGCTGACCCGCACCTTGCAGGCACCACACGCCCCGACTCGACAGGCAGAACGCATTGTAATACCCTCCTGCTCTGCAACCTCCAAAATAGATGCATCTTCATCGGCTGGAACCTGTCGCTTAGACTGAATGAAATGGATGACTGGAGACTCATTTTTAGATGTCGCTGTGATAGCAACTGAATGGTCTAAATAGCTGTCGTTGCCATTGCCATTGCCATTGCCATTGCCATTACCATTACCTGTTAGCTCCGGCACGGGTATCGATTGCAAGACTGACTGTAAGACCGAAGTAGAGTTAGGCTTGATTGGAGGTGGTGTGCCACCAAAGCTTTCTTCTTGGTAGTTCTGCATCGGAAATTGCAGGGTTTCCAGTAGAGCACGAATGGACTGCATAAATTCTGCTGGACCACACACATAGACCACGCGATCGCCCAAATCGGAGACAACATATTGCAGCATAGATTGAGAGATGCGCCCAGTCAAACCCATCCAGGCGCGTCCTACAGATTGCTGAGTTAGAGTGATTGCAAGCTGAAAATTTGGCATTTGAGCGGTGATTGACTCTAACTCAGCCCGAAACACAATATCTTCTAACGTTCGAGCAGAGTGAAGAAAGAGAATATCGCAGTCTATCAGCGAATCTTGAATCCAGCGTGATATCGACATCATCGGTGTAATGCCGCTTCCAGCCGAGATCAGCAGCATTTTACGAGGGATATTGGGTAGACAGGTAAAATTGCCCAACGCTCCCCCTAGCAACCGGACGCGATCGCCCACCTTGAGATAATCATGCATCCAGTTAGAGACTAGCCCCGCTGGTAGTTCTGGCTGATCAATCGGTCGGGGGACTCGCTTAATCGTCAAGCTGAGGTGATAAGGACGAGTGGGAGACGACGAAATTGAGTAAGAGCGTATGACAGGTTTGCCCTCAATCTCTATCTTCAAATTGACAAATTGTCCAGGCTGATAGTGAAATAGGACACCGGGTTCTGCTACGAAGTAAAACGTTTTCACATCAGGAGTTTCGTCTACAATCCGACAGCAGCGGCACAGCAAATCTTCCCCTACCCATTGCTGCTCCGGAATCACAAAAGACGGCTGTAAAGTAGCTTCAGCCCCATTGAGGATAGGTGGAGTTAAGGCTTCTACATGCAAAAACGTTTCTCCAATCTGAAGTAGATCGCCTAGATGCAGTTGACGGTTATCGTTTACCAAAATGCTTTCGCCGTTGAGCAAAGAACCTGATGTACTGCCATCATCAATGTAGTAATAAGCACTATCAATGTAGACAATGCGCCCATGGACACGACTCACCTCTGGGCTAGGCAAAACTAAGTCACAGGTCGTATTTCGTCCAATCAACCACTCAGTTTGGTCAGCGTGAGATGGTTCTAAACAATGCGTTTGAAATTGCTGTTGCTCAAAATTAACTGACTTCAAGTTCAACATGGGGGACTAACTCCTTGTATGGCAAGTGAGATTGAGGCGACTAATTTACCGAAATGTCGATTTTCTAGAGGGTTTAGCGATCGTTCTGGCTAAGGTGACTGCATCGTGAATGTGGGCAAGCGATCGCTGAGAACGGGCAGACTTTAAAACTTCTGGACGAGTAGCCGCGATCGACTCCATCGCCGTAAAGTGATCAGAATCCTTCAGTTGCAGATCTTGTCGCAGCTTTTTGCAATGCTCAAAACTGTTACTAGCGCTTGTTGTCTGTTGCTCTAACAAATCCAGCACAACGCCCGTGTAGGTATTTAACCGCAACTGCTGCGAGAATCCTTGCAAGACTTTGACCAGTGTATAAATCTCGTTGGGCGCTAACTCATCGATCGATCGCCCTTCCAACAACATCGGATCTAACTCTAATCGTTGTAGTTGTTTCCGTAGACTCATTGCCATATGTTCACGATCATACTGGTCACGAGTGCGCCTGAGCGTACGATAGAGCCAGATCGAGCCAACTAGCACAATTAATGAATTGAAGGCGAGTATTAGAATAGAGGGCAATCGATTGAGTGAAGGACGCGCACCATAGGAAAAGAACGTCCAGAAGGATGCTGCCGTAAATAGCGTAAACACGATATGTTGCGCTTGCTCAGCGGAGATAGGACGACCGCGCCACGGATAGATGCGACACAGCTTCTCTAAAATCAAACCCCAGGCTAGGGTGATGGTAATCAAGATGCCAAAGGTCAAGAATACCGCCACTGCTTTAGGAATGGGAATCGCGCGATCGTAGAGATAGAACCCGATATCAAAGGCTTTAGCCACTTGATCACTTTCGTGAGTCCATGCCCCGGTAAAGTAATAATCCCAGTTGCCAGCATAAAGAAAGTAGTAGAGATAGAACGCAATCACCATCCCCAGATAGCCGTATTGAACCAGCCGTCGTCCGGGCTTATTCAGATCTGTCCAGTAGGTTTTTTCTGCATCAATGTCAAAACAGACTGGCTTGCAACCCACGCAGGCACTACATTCTTTACCCGTATTGGACTCTACAGTACGGCACATCGATTGAGTGATGGCTGGTTTTTGCTCCTGGTGGGTTTGGCTGCCCAACAGCGATCGCGGTCCGGTGTAAACCAGTTGCACAGGTGCCATCGGGCAAAAGTAGTGACACCAACTTTTGCCTGCGTACAAATAGCCAATTGAGATCGCGCACAAAATTGTACCAATCAAAAAACCACCTAAGGCAACGCGATCAGAGTTGATGAATAAAATGCGAATGCCTAGCCCTAAAACAAACAATCCAAACTGAACGTATAGATGATTTCGACCTAGCCAAGACTTTTCATCGATCGCAATTAACTCCCGCCGCTTCTCACCTGTGAGCGGATCTGTCACCATTCGCCGTCGCTGAATGCCCAATGCACGGGGGATTTGAGACAGAAATGAAAGGGGACAAATTCGCCGCCAAAATTCATGCCCAAACACTAACAAAATAAAGATGGCACAGGGTACGATCATTGCCCACCAAATCAGCGCAGTCATCGCAAACGGCTCTTGTGGCACACAGGTTTCTCGAATTTTGATGCAGCGATCGAGGTCTATCCGAAAGGGACTCGCCAGATTATCAGGTTGAGTCCACATCACTGTAATTGGGTCATAGAACAGTGAAGCGATTAACAATAACCAGCCGATGGTTAATCCCCAGCGAACCCGGTGCATGGTTGTTTCTGAAACTTTATGCAGCATAACTATCTCCTTTTTACTGAATATTGCTGGCATTGATTTGCCAAATCCGTAATCGCTGATCGGCGCTCCAATTGGCTAAATAGTGATGATTTGGACTGAGCGCTACATCCAAATTTCGGCTTAAGGTGCCTGCTTTTTTGGGCACGAGTTGTCCTGCTTTGCGAACCCAGACCCGAATGTTGCCGTTGCTGTTCACTGTGACAATGGTGCGATCGTTGAGTGAAGCAGTCACCGATTTTGCCGAGTCTTCAGGCAATGCCAGCACGAGTTCTTCCCGGTCGAGATCCCACACCAGTCCCCGATCTTCACCAAAGCTAAATAGGGTATGGTCATTGGCTACCTCAAGATCAACGATCGCTTTGGTGTGTCCGGCAAATGTTCGCTGGAGTTGCCCCGTGCGGAGATTCCAGACTTGAAGCTGGCGATCGCTGCTAGCACTAATCAAACTACCCGGCGCAATGCCATAGGTAACTGCGGTCACTGCTGCACCGGGAATTTTTAAAGTGCGCTGCCGGATGCCAGTTTGCAAATCCCAACAGCGGAGTGTGCCATCCTCACTACCGCTCACCAACTTCCGGGCATCGGCACTGATGGCAACGGCGGTCACCGATTTCTGGTGTCCTCCAAAAGTATGCAGAAGTTGCCCAGAGTCTATATTCCAAACTTGAACAGTGCCATCTTCGCTGCCACTTGCCAGAAATTTACTGTTTTTGCTGATCGTCAAGGTTGTGACTTTACCCACTTGACTAGATAAGGATTTGAGTAAGGTGCCATTGGGCAATGACCACAGACTCAAGACATGATTGGATCCGGCTGTGACCAAAATCTGGTTGTTCGGTGCAATCACTAAGCGATCGACCTCAGACTGAACGGGTAAATCTCGCAGCATTGTTAGCTGATTATTAGACTGAGGAAGCGCCTGCTTGAGTTGGCTAATCAACGATGTTGCTTGTTTGCTATGACTTGAAAAATACTGTGCGCCCAGCCCTCCCATGATTAGCATCGCCGCCATGGGTACTGCCAGTTGTGATGTCAATTTCTGCCACTTAGAAGATTTCCACCATTGTTGCAAAGACGTTGTTTTAGGTAAGGCTTTGAGATCTGCTAATACCTCCGAGGCTTGCTGATAGCGATCGCGACATTGAGGCTGCACCAAGTGATCGAGGATTTTAATCAATTTTGGCTCAAGGATTTGCTTACCCAAATGAGGCTGCCAGTCCAAGTTTCCTGAAATCGGATTCTGTTGAAACTGGCGTGGATGAACTCTCGTCAGCAGATGAATGATCAAAATTCCTAAGGAATACAAGTCACTATTCGACTGAGATATGCCCTGGTGTTGCTCGTCTGGCATATAACCTGGAGTGCCCATCACTAGGGAATTTGCCTCGCCATCAAGCTTTGCGCTCGATTGCGTCTCTGGCAGCAGACAAGCAACCCCAAAGTCAATTAAAAACACTCTGCCATCGCGGCGACGACGAATCAAATTGCTTGGTTTAATGTCGCCATGAACGACTCGATGAGAATGAATATAGTCGAGCACTGGCAATAGGTCTAACAGGAGGGCGATCGCTGCTTTTGAAGTCAAACGCTTTCCCCCAGCAAGATAACTGTCAAGATTTTCGCCCTCAACATACTCTTGAACTAGATACATCTGCTCTTGCTCATGGCAATAAGCAAACAGCGTCGGAATTTGAGCATAATCTCGCCCTAACCGCTCCAAAAGGCGTGCTTCATTCTCAAACAATTGCTGTGCTACTTCCGGTGAAATCTCGTTGCTAGATGACAGCTTGAGATATTTGACAACACACAATGGATGCCGAGGGAGATATTTATCGCGAGCTAGATAGGTTTCGCTAAATCCACCTACTCCCAATTTTTCTAGAATGAGGTAGCGTCCAGTTAATAGTTGTCCAATCATATCTATTTCACCTTTTGTGGTGTGATATCTACCAGTTTGCGCTGCCGCAATCAGTAGACTTTTCAATTCACTGAAACCAGTTTTAAGAGGCTTTCAAGATACGGATTGCAGGACATATTTTGCATGGCACTTACTTAATGTGCAAAAATGCGATCGCTGCAATTATCCTGCTTACTTTGTAGAAATCAAGTAATCGATTAGAGAGTTTTCGAGAAAAGAGATATCGCTGTTGTTGGGCAGATTTAGCTAAGATTTACGGTGCTGTTAGCACAACTACAAAACTTGCACTTACAGGTATTTGGTTTGCTAGAAATCGCTTAAACGCGCTCAAGCTTACAAAATAGTGTGGCTTGAGTACTTTGTATTACGAGGCATTGCTAATCAACCCGCCCAAATATAGGCGTTAAATAACTTGCTCTAAATCAGTTGAAGTGGAGTTGAAAAATAGTCCTCAAATGCACAGTAACGAGTGTTGCTGTGATCATCTATTCCGCTAACGACTAGTTATGTATTCTGTAAAATCACCAAAACCCAGTTGTAACTACAAAATTTTTCGCAATCCGCAGTGCGATCGCTCCCTCACCCTTAATCAACAGCACTCTCAAATCAATCAACAGAGTCTGCTAAATCCAATCAAATCAAAACGGTAGATGAAACTTTGCTTAACCCTAGTTCAATCGTCACTCAGTGTCAAGGTTGGCTAGATGCTTGTGTAAATTATAATAGCCGAAAACATAATTGACTACGCCTTGTGACAGAACTGAATGCATTTAAGAGATGCATCTAATTAGAACTCATCTGACAATCTGGTTCTAGTTAACTCTATAATGGGCGGGTGCAGCTTGACTGGCACAAGTGAGAAAATACTGTGACAATCTACAAACAAGCATACAGCTAGTTTTCAGCCTGGATGGGATGGATAATTATAAGTGACGTTAATCGGTGACTTTTGCATCTACTACAAAATCTAAAGATCGCAAGAAACCGATGAATGAAGAGGAGTGGATTAAGTGAATTGCCAGTTGTCAGATCACTTACAGCTCGCTTGCCCTAGGGAAAGACTAGCTACTGGAAGCAGCGGTATCGCTTCTGGCATGACTCTATCTGAAATGCAAGGACACACTCGAAAATGGTTTCTACTTTGTGGAATATTCCTGGAATTTGCTCCAAACAGTCGCAAAAGCTTCTGGAGCGATCGCTCAGCCCGATCTGTGTTTACGATGAACAAGGACAGCCAATCTATGTCAGTCAAAGTTTCTTAGACTTGTTGCAAACTGGGGCGGGAGAAGTTAGCTTCTTTGACTATTTTTTATCTAAGTCAACAACACTAACAGCCCTAACAACTTTTTGGCAGCGATCGCGACAAGGAGAGGCGATCAATTTTCCTGTGAAAACTCAAGACAATGAGCAGACTATTGAGTGTTCCCTCCAGTTTGATTTAGATGCAAAACTCATGTTTTTGACTGCTGAAAAAGCCAACTCAAATGGCTCTATTTGTAACTTGATGGAAGAATATGAGCGAGCGAGCGCCCTGTTTGGTGGCTCTAATATCGCAACTGCCTTAGTGAATCCGAATGGAGTCATCATCAAGTGCAATCAAAAATTCCATGGACTTTTTGGAGTAGCCAAACCAAACCCACACATCGAAAAATTTGTTCATTTAGAAGATAGACTGATTGATGCGGATTTGAGGCAAGAGTTACTGAATGGAAACATCAACTCTTACACCATTGAAAAACGCTTTATTTCTAAAGAGAATGAAGTCATTTGGATTAATTTCAATATTTCACTGATTGATTTGGCTGTTTCAGTAAATGGACACAAGCAATACTTTGCTGTTTTGTTAGAGGATGTCACAGAGAGTCGAACGACTTATAACGCATTAGTTAGAACAGAAGAAAAATGGAAGACATTTGTCTTAAATAGTCCCCATCTGTTTATTCAAACTAGCAATGCTGGACGGATTATCTATATCAGTCCTGCGGTTGAGCGATTATTGGGCTACAAAAAGGAAGAATTGCTGGGTCAACGTCTCACTGACTTGGTTCATCCTTGTAACTGCAATGAATTTACTCTGGTATTTCAGGTGTGGATGAGCAATATTCAATCCACTCAGTCAGGTATTGAGTGTTGGTGGAGAGCAAAGTCTGGTGGATGGGTCTCGTTATATATTCAAGGACAACGATATCCATCGATGTTAGAAAGCGATGGTGTTGTGATCAGTGGATACAACACCACCGATCGCAAACGGTTAGAGGTGGAGTTAAGAGCAAGCGAAGAGAGATTTAAAGTGTTGACGCTCAACATTCCAGGTGCCGTGTTTCGATGTAATCCAGTCTATAGAATGGAGTACATCAGTCATGGAATTGAGGATATTACTGGCTATCCTGCTGCCGCATTTGTTGAAAATGAGGCAATGTCTTACCTCAGCATTATTTATTCAGACGATATGGTACAAATTAAAGACTCATTGATTCAATCTGCTCTCGATCATCATCGTTCTGAGATTGAGTATCGAATTATTCATGCCAATGGCAATATTATTTGGCTGTCTGAGCGGAAGCAGGGAGTCTTTGATCACAACGGCAGTTTACTTTGGCTCGATGGAGTTCTCACAGATATTAGCGATCGCAAACGGGT
>JBBSCL010000058.1:0-10643 GCA_038250345.1 Leptolyngbyales cyanobacterium | reverse complement strand
TCGCTGTAGGCAATGTGTATGGCTCTTCCGGATCTGTGGTTGAAATCGTATGAAAGGCTACAAAATGCCGCCCGATCGACGGCTGAAACCCAGTGATAGTTTGATATAAGGTTGTCTTATCAGCGCAAAGCCGGGAGAGCCGAGGTAAGTTCTTGAAATTGCGATATTAGAGATGACTTTCCTATTCCTGCTTCACCTTCAATAAATACTACGGCACCACGTCCCTCTGAAGCCTGTAATAAAAGTTTGTTGAGCGTACTCAGTTCTCTTTCACGTCCAACAAAAAGAGCCTTTCTCATCTGCTGCTTCTCCTAGAAGGGAATGGTATGTATTGGCGTAGAAACACTGACACCAAGTAAAACTACAGTCACGAGATTGTTGATTCCGTAAACACGCAAACCATTTAGTCTTTTTAGAGGCAATATTTCAACTGCTCCCCACCCCAAAACTTACAGTTACTGAAGCCTTGCAACTCACAGATGAACTTTCAACTCTCCCCCACCGAGGATTGAGGGCTAACTTGTTATTAGACGGAATTTTTCCGCAGATCCACCCCAAAAAGGGGGGATAGGCAGATTGTTTCCTCAGATCCCTCCAAATCAGGTGGATCTGAGGAAATCTTCTTCATAATACGCCGATCGAGGTGGATCTGAGGAAAATTTCCGCATATCTTCAGACGTGTGTGGTTGGCATTACGGGTATCATCAGACACATACTTCGTTGTGACTGCATAGTTATGGAACCTCGCCCAAAAAAGCTCTTAGATCAATTGCGAGATGTGATCCGGCTCAAGCATTATGCTTACCGTACAGAAGAAACCTACGTGCAGTGGGTCAGGCGGTATATTCTATTTCATGACAAGCGCCATCCCAATGAAATGGGACGGGTCGAGATTGAGGCATTTCTAACCCATCTGGCTGTGCAAGAGCAAGTTGCTGCTTCCACTCAGAATCAGGCTCTCAACGCCATTCTGTTTCTGTACCGAGAGGTGTTGAACTTAGAGGTGGCTGAGGTCAATGCGATTCGGGCAAAACGCACTCAATATCTCCCCACGGTTCTGACGCCACAAGAGGCAAAGGAAGTCATTCAAAACATCGGTGGGGTCCAGCAGTTGGTGGTGAAACTGCTTTATGGCGGTGGACTGCGGTTGTGCGAAGGGTTGCGCTTGCGAGTCAAGGATGTCGATTTTGCTCAACATCAGATCCTGGTGCGAGACGGTAAGGGTAGTAAAAGTCGTGTCACGATGCTACCCATCAGCGTGAGTGAGGAACTGCGCGATCATCTCGTTAGGGTCAAGCGTCAACATCAGCAAGACTTAGGGCGAGGTTTTGGAGCCGTTTCGTTGCCCTATGCGTTGGATCGCAAGTATCCGAATGCAAATCGAGACTGGGTCTGGCAGTTTGTGTTCCCCTCTAGCCAGATCGCCAAAGACCCGCGCGGTGAATTGATGTGTCGGCATCACCTGCATGAGAGCAGTGTGCAAAAAGCGGTGAAGCAAGCAGTGCGGGGAACGCAGATACCCAAGCGGGTGGGATGCCACACCTTTCGACATAGCTTTGCAACGCATCTGCTGGAAAGTGGGTATGACATCCGCACAATTCAGGAGTTACTGGGGCATAAAGATGTGAAAACAACGATGATTTATACGCACGTTTTGAATCGGGGTGGACGAGGAGTTCGGAGTCCGCTGGATTGATGCAGTATGAATACGATCGCGAATTCAGGTTCATCCTAATTACAGAGGGCTGCATCAATGACGGGATAAAGCGGTAGAACGCTATCTAAAATGCTACAAGCTATACAGACAGCGATCGCATGGCTTCGGCAACTTGATTGGAGACAAATGGCAGGATGGATTCATTGCTGCTGTGTTCCTGTCCTTCGGTGAAAACGGCGAGCAGGTAAGGAGAGCAGTCGGGCAGTTCAATGTAAGCGGTATCATGACGAACTCGGCTCATCAGTCCCGCTTTGGAGCAAACATAGGAGTCAAGCGGCAAGCCATCCCCCAAAAAACCTGTGACTTGATTCTCTGGATCGGCTAATAGATCTGCGGGTTGCAGCGATCGCCGCAATAACGCCATCATCGCCTGCGATCGCGCCGAAGATACTGCCACACCGCCAACAATGCTGTGGAGTAACCGCGCCGTCGCGATCGTCGTTAGCCAGTTGCGGTTTTCCATTATTTCGCCATAAAAGGCACGCTCTCGACCATAGGGACCATCACACCAAGTTTTTTGGCAAACATTGATGGTTTTCAATTCTTCCCAGCCAAACGACTCAAAATATCGATTGATCAGATAACGCTGCTGCTTCCAGGTTTCAAACGGCGCGACAGATAGCTCAGGACCGCTAGTCGTGCCCGTCAGGGTATCCACAATTAATCCCGTTGCGTCGTTGCTGGAATCCACAATCATGTCGTGGATGGCGCGATCGAGTTCGACTGAAGGCTGCACCATACCTCGTTCTAGCCATTCATGAATCGCCACCAGGTAAAACAGCTTGACCACGCTGGCAGGATAAATCATCTCTACGCCGCGATAGCTATAGCCACGAGGGGAATATTTCCAAAACTCTTCAGCGGTGAGTGCGCCGCCCGTGTTGATGGGTGCAGGAGAATCATAGACTAGCCAAGTTAAGGCGATCTGGTTCCGTGCCAAGTCTGGAAACCTTGCCCAGGTTGATTCTAGGATGCGATCGCCGAGGACTTCTAACAAATCATCTTTATGGAAAAACATGTCGTCCTTTGCTCTAAAATCCCATGGCGATCGCCACTGCATCCAAATCTGGCTCAACGCTTTGCTTCAAGGGATTGTTGCTGTGGGTTATGGCAGCATCTGGATCTTTCAAGCCGTTGCCCGTCAGCACACAGACGACTGTCGCGCCCGTGGGCACTTGGTCTTTCACTTTCAGCAGTCCGGCAACAGATGCGGCACTGGCAGGTTCACAGAAAATGCCTTCCTGGGATGCCAACAGGCGGTAGGCTGACAGAATTTCCTCGTCAGTGACAGCATTGAATGCACCCTGGCTCGCATCTCGAACGGCGATCGCCTTTTCCCAGTTTGCCGGATTGCCAATCCGAATTGCAGTCGCCAGGGTTTCTGGATGCTCCACCGGCTGTCCGGAAATCAGGGGTGCAGCTCCGGCAGCTTGAAAGCCCATCATTCGAGGCAGTTGGGTGCAGCGATCGTTTTGGTGATATTGACAAAAGCCCATCCAGTAAGCCGAAATATTGCCAGCGTTGCCCACGGGAATGCAGAGCCAATCCGGTGCATCGCCCAGCACGTCCACAATTTCAAAAGCTGCGGTCTTTTGCCCTTCTAAGCGATAGGGATTCACCGAGTTAACCAGCGTCACGGGATAGCGTTCAGACATCTCTCGGACAATTTTTAATGCCTGGTCAAAGTTTCCCTTAATTGACAGGACTTCAGCCCCATAAATCAGCGCTTGACCGAGTTTACCCAACGCCACGTATCCGTCGGGGATCACGACAAAAGCCCGCATCCCTCCCCGTCGGGCGTAAGCCGCCGCTGCTGCGGAGGTATTGCCTGTGCTAGCGCAAATTACCGCTGTTGCTCCGGCTTCCTTCGCCTTCGAGATTGCCATGGTCATGCCCCGGTCTTTGAAGCTACCCGTGGGATTTAAGCCATCGTATTTCACCCACACCTGCACCTGTCTACCAATTTCAGCCGCGATCGCTGGGACAGGAATCAGCGGTGTGTTGCCTTCTCGCAAGGTCACGACTGGGGTTTGCTCAGTCACGGGCAAGTAGGGACGATACATTTCAATCAGTCCACCCCATCCCCCCGTCTGAGCAGCGGTGTGAGATTGGGTAGAGCGATGGGAACCAACAGAAAAACTCAAAGTCACTGAAGTAATGCGGCGATCGCGGTAAAGGGATAACAAACCGATACAGTTTGTTTCAATCTTAGTTTACCTCGATTACATCGCTACTTCAGCCAATCTAAACAATCTTCTAAGCCAAATTTTTACTAAAACCTGTGCTTTGTTTGCCATCTTTTTGTAAAGTTCGGGTTAAGATAATGTCTGTGGTGTTGATGAGTACAAATACTAGAGTATTCATGATGTTGATGACTGATAATTCTAATTCCGCCAATAAAGGTGATTCAGCGATCGCCCTGCTTGAGCCGCCTGTTAGCACTGAACTCGCTGATGTAGAGCATCAAGTTCGGCTCCTAAAAGTGATGAAAAGCTTGTATCAAGTTGATCAGCAAGCAAAGTTTCTTCATCTTCAAGCAGAAACCAATTCTCTTTTAGAGCAGTTGCAAGCCTTGAAAGGACAGCGAGATTCTTCTATTTAGGGCTTTTCGCAACATGTCTATAGAGCCGATCTTGTGGTTGCCGCCGATAATGGCACTCACAAAAACTGCTCTTACGATATATGCACACGGATTTTTGATGGCTGATTTTATAAATCTCTCTAGGGATGGCAGGCAGGTTCTATGCTTGGGCATGGATTAATCTGTTCCACGATAGCTATGCGCTCTTTTTGGTCTGACCCTTACCTTTGGATTCATCTAGCTGGCATAGCCGCTTTACCACTCTGGCTAGAGCTATGTTTTTTAGGGCTGGCAGTGGGAGATCCCATTTTTCCGGTGTGGTTAGAGTTGGCGTTTGTCGCGATCGCTGGCATTGTGCCAATTCTGTGGATGCAATGGCAACGCCCGTTTTATATTTTTAGTCTTTTGGCGATCGCCCTGAAGCCAGAAAAATTAACTCTGCCGCAGCGGCAATTGTTGACCCGATTTAAATCAACCCAGAATCGGTTGTTAGCGGTGGGGGTTGCCATTTTGTTAGCGATTGTGTTGCGTCAACTTTATATTTTCGCGCCGATTGGAGCCGCCGCAGTCCCGTTTTCAATCGAATCGCGTGGGCTAGGCTTGTTGGTAGCCGCGATCGCCTTTCTAGGAAGCAACTTATTTCTTCAGGTGCCCGTTAGTGTTGCCAGCGTCATGTTGACCAGCGACCCTGCTTTTGCCAGCACTGAACCTTATCCCTTAGAGCAGATTGCTCAAGGCTTTACTAGCCTGGGATTGCCTGTCAGTCAGCTTTTGCCCGATTTTTTGGAGGATTTGGCAATCGCTTCACCTGTGATATTCAATCCTGCTACGCAAACGAAGGAAGCGGTAGAAGAAGTAGATCTTTGGGAAGCCGACTTGGTGCCCCCGCTAGAAGAGGTCGCCCCATCTGCAATCTTAGAATCAGTAGTAGCAAAATCAATCGCCGCTGAGAGTTTGGTAGAACCAGCAACACAGGTAATCAATCAGATGGACGGTACTGCACTAGAAGAGATTACCGTTGAAATCGAAGCTGAAAAAGATGAAGCAGTCGCCGCGATCGCTGATATTAGTCAGGACTTACGCAAATCAACCGAAATTTGCCCCCCAACCCCCAATTCTGGGGGAGCTAGAGATCAAAGTCCCCCAGAATTGGGGGATTTAGGGGGCGAGTGCGTAAGTCCTATCAGTATTGAAGTTGCCGATCTGCCAGCGATCAGCTTACCCACAGAATCAGGCGACGAAGTGGAACACGAGGCACCAGAAGACGCAGCCGCGATCGTTAGAATAGATCAGCAGTCAGTAGCCGAAGTATCTGAAATAGAGGAATCTGAAATAGAGGAATCTGAGACGACCGAGTCAGATCCGCTTGTATAAGATCGCTTCTAGATGCATTGATTAGGCTGCTGTCTAGCTGTTGCTTCCACTGAGCCATTTTCAATCCATGACGTTTTACTGTAGCCAAAACCACCTCAACGCAGCGGATAGTCGATTTTGTCGAATCTGTGGTGAACCGTTGCCCAAACAAGCCTCTCCAAATCCAATGACAGGACTTTTGGGCTGGCGTTACAAAGTTTTGAGCGAACTGGGGCAGGGTGGATTTGGACGCACTTACCTCGCGCAAGATTCCAATCGGTTTAATGAGCCATGCGTGTTAAAAGAGTTTGCGCCCCAAGTCGAAGGCGAAGCAGCCCTCCAGAAGGCAGAAGAACTGTTTGCGCGGGAAGCCGGAACGCTGTATCAGCTTCAGCATCCTCAAATTCCTCGGTTTCGGGAATTGTTTCGTGCTGAGTGGCAAGGGCGCGATCGCCTGTTTCTCGTGCAAGATTATGTGGAAGGGCAAACCTACCAAGAAATCTCGCAGACTCGCCAACAGCAAGGACAGAGTTTTTCAGAAGCAGAAGTCACTGAGCTTTTACTTCAGCTTTTGCCCGTGCTGGATTACATTCACACCGCTGGGGTAATTCACCGCGACATTTCTCCCGACAACTTGATGTTGCGCCAAACGGATGGTTTACCCGTTTTGATTGACTACGGTGGAGTCAAACAGGTTGCCGCCAGAGTCGCATCCATTAGTCAGCGTGTGGCGGCTCCGGTGGTGCAGCCTGGAGCCATTACCCGATTGGGCAAAGCAGGCTATGCTCCAGCGGAACAGCTAGACCACGGAGAGGTGCATCCCCATAGTGACCTGTATGCGTTAGCAGTCACCAGTTTAGTTTTATTGACCGGGAAAGAACCTCAGATATTATTTACATCCAAGGGCGATCGCACCCGCTGGCAGCGATCGCTTCACCTTAGCCCCACATTAACCAACGTGCTGACCAAAATGCTTGACCCTTACCCCGGTCGGCGCTATCAGTCTGCCCCGGAAGTAATGCAGGCATTGGGAAACGCGATCGCATTTAAACCCAGCGGTCAACCCGGTCAGCCAGCCATTCCTGCCTTCACGCCCGATCCAGCAACACGAGTTGTGTCTCCTGCTCGTGTTCAGACGATCCCCGTGTTGCCAGCCAAGCCCAATACACCAAAACCCGCAGTTAGAAAGCAATCTGGTGTGGGGCGATCGCTAGCCGGACTGGTGCTGTTATTCACCATGATTGGGATCGGTTGGTGGGCTGGTGTGAAGTGGCTTGCCCCCGCGCTGAGGTCGAAACTGCCAGAGATTATTCAATCCACAGGCAATCGAGCAAAGCCAACCGTTAAACCGATCACTGCCAATCCACAGGAGCCAGATTTTTCTCAATCAGAGCAGTCCCGCAAACAGCAGATTCAAGACCTTCGGGAACAGTTGGGCATTGATAGCCCCTTTTTGGTCAACTTAGTGAATCAATCGTTTTATGCCAAACATCCCGAATTGAACGGTCAAAAGCTGGACGCGGGAGCCGCAGATGCCAGGTTGAGAACTGAATGGGATCAGTTGGCGGTTCAGTCTTTGGATCAGTTGCAAGGGTTGAGTTCAGAAGCGCGATCGCGCTTGGGGCAATACACTGGGGAAAATGTGCGCGATCGCCAAGCTGCCGCCGCACAGCTAAACCTCAGCGGTCGCGCCCTGAATGATTTAACCGATGCTCAGTTTTTTCACTGGTTTCCCGCAGTGTCGCGCCAAGGAAACCTGTTGAACCAGCCAGTAGGTCAAGTGTGGCAAGCGATCGCGGTGGATAAACTGAAGGCGCTGCGATCGGGTGATGCCTTAGAGCGAATTGAGTTTCCAGCAGAAAACTTTAGCCATCAAGTCAGCGGCACATTAAAGCCAGGGCAAAGCAAAGCCTATCTTGCCAATTTCACTCAAAACCAAGCGCTGCAATTAAAGCTTCAGGCGGCAGGTTCCACCCGACTTTCGGTATATCCACCCAGCAGCAAGAGCCGCGCCCTATTGGAAGACTCGACCAGTACGAATTGGTCAGGCAAATTAACTGAAACCGGGCTGTACGAAATTACGGTCGTTGCAGATGGCAAAAATGCAGTGAACTACACGTTGGATCTAGCCGCCGCCGATAAGATGAAAGCAAATTCGGGTGAGGTTTTGGAGAATTGAGGCGATTCCCGTAGAGAAGCAATCCACGAATCGCTTGTTCAACACAATTCATCAACAATTCGCTAAAGTAGAGTGACACTTTAGTACATACGTTCTATAATTTTTCTATTCATGGATTGGTGACCATGACCTATTGGCTGATTTATGCACGATCCATTGCCCCCTGGAAGCCTTCTGTTTAACCGCTACTGCATTGCAGGCTTAGCGGGACAAGGGCACTTTGGTTTAACTTATCTCGCGCAAGATCAAAAGCGCTTTGAGGAACGATGCATCGTTAAAGAGTTTGCACCGCTTGATCAAAATGCTGATTTGTTAGAAATGCGGCGACAGTCTTTTCACCAATCAGCAGCGGTGCTTTACGAGTTGCAGCATCCTCAAATTCCTCGGTTTAACATCCTATTTGCTCAAGAAAATCGGCTCTACTTGGCGCGAGATTACGTCATTGGCAAAAGTTATGGGGCGCTATCGACTGAGCGCCAAGCCGAAGGGCGGAGCTTTTCTCAGGCTGAAGTGATGCACTTGATGCTGCGATCGCTGCCCGTGTTGATCTATCTCCATCGTTTTGGGCTGATCCATCAAAACATTTCGCCTCACAGCCTAATTTTGCGGCATCACGATCAACTGCCCGTTTTGATTGATTTTGGGCTGGTCAAGCAACTCGTCATCCAGTTACAGCTTCATCCATTGCCGCCCGATATTGTGATTGGCAACGGATATGAAGCGCCGGAGTTACACAATGGCGGCAAACCGTCTCCTAGCGCAGATTTGTATTCTTTGGCGGCTAGTGCGATCGCCCTGCTTACAGGCAAAGAACCCCAGGAGCTATACAACCGCTGGAAACATACGTTGGATTGGGACTCTGAGCTTGATTTACAGCCCGATTTTGCGCGAATCCTCAAACAAATGCTTCATCCCAATCCCCACAAGCGATTTGGGTCAGCCGTTCAAGTTTCTAGAGCGTTAGAACCGATCGCCACTGCAATCATCCACTCCAGCCAATCCTTGCAATCTGCTCCGGTAGCAGTCTCTATAGCTCAACCTCAGATTCAGACTGCTCCCCGGCAGGGCTGGGAAACTCCCGCTTCGCCGCAGGTGCCATCTTCGGCTCCAGTCAGCGATCTACCATTCGATGTTGCATTGCTGGCACAACCATCGCTCCGATCTGTTTCCGAGTCGCCGCAACCTGCGCGATTGCTGAATAGCTATCGCAAAAAGTCAAAGGCGCAAAAGCAGTCAGGCGGAGACTTTCGATCCTCTGCCTTACTCATTGGTGGTATAACACTGCTGGCGATCGTGGTTTCCTTCCGCACTATCACCTGGGTGCAAACACAGCCCTTGCCTACGAAAACTCCCGCCACAAATGCCAGCACTGCTGTCTCAAAGGATGTAGCCAATCCGACTCAACCCACTCGTGAATCCGGTTCTCCTGAAAAAGTCAGTTTGGACTCACTCAAAGAGCGGCAGAAGCAGTTAGGTATAGACTTTCAGTTTGTCAGCGATCTAACAGATGAGGTCTTCTATGCTAAGCGTCCCGACTTGAAGGGCAAACCAGTGAGTGAATCGAGCCAACCTGACCTGCAAAACGATTGGGCAAGTGTAGGAACGGATCTGCTGATCAAGCTAGAATCCCTTAGCCCAGAAGTGCGGGGGAAACTGGGCACCTATCGGCGATCGGATTATGACAAATGGCTAGCTCCCGGAAATGGTGCCAGCCTGAATGCGCGGGAGTTGAATGTGCTGGTGAATAAACGGTTTGGCGATCTGTTTCCCGATCAGAAAGGCAAAACCTTGAGTCCCAAAACCTTTGGGCAAGTGTGGTATGCGATCGCCCAAGAAGAACTGAAAAATCTCAAGCCTTAGATTCAGAGGTTAGGGTATTACCTGATGGGCTGACTTTAGTTGCACATCAGGTGGTATTGGTAAAATCTAGCCAACCTTGGCTCGTTGACCTAGAGTGCTTAAAGATTTTCTTCCAGAGTGAAAGTGAGAACGGAGGCGCGACTGTTTTCCCAAACGCCCCGGATTGCTGACTTCATCGAGCAAAGGGCGATTCCTGTGGATCTGCTTTGCAGAATCGCTGAGGTGAATCTCTATCAGTGTCAAGCCAACGGCAACCAGCAGTGCGGCAATCCCAAATACAAAAATTCCCAGAGCAATTGAGATCAGCCAGTTCCAATCTAAAATGCCACGCACTGCTAAAGCAAAGCAGCTTAGGGTGGAAAAAAGTAAGGCATAATAAGCCGTTAACACGCTGTAGCGACTGATGCTGTAACGCTGTTGCAAGCGACGCAACTGCCTTTTTGTCATGGCATGATGGCGCGTGAGGTCAAAATTAGTGTTTAGCCGCTCATCTTGACGACTGTCTTCTAGGCGATCGCCAATCATGGCATAGCGCACCATTAAACCACTCAACACCAGAGCGCAGGCAACACTCATCAATACCGAATTGAGAATTAACTGGATTAGTTGAGTAGTTTGCTCGACGCTCATAGCGCTTCCTAGGTGGCATGTAAAACAAGTTGAATGGTCGTTATCCTACGCGATCGCGCTCAGAAAACAAAGACCTCGAATTAAATAAAACGATTAAAGATACAATACTCTAATTTAGTACCAATGTTCTATTTTGCTCTCTATTTTCTGCCGACCTGCAACTACGCCTCAATTCACGCTTAAATAGGGGATGCTCTTTCCTGAAATATCTGCGTGACTGATTCTAAAAAGCCCACTCGCTCCTTAGCCGGAATTGCCGGAATTGTGGCGATCGCTACAATCATTAGCAAAGTGGTGGGTTTGTTACGACAGCAAGCGATCGC
>JBBSCL010000057.1:0-10651 GCA_038250345.1 Leptolyngbyales cyanobacterium | reverse complement strand
TTTTGGGATGTGCCCAAAGATCGCACCTGTGAACCGATGGAACCTGATCTCTCTATCCTGTTAATTCGCAGACTGCAAGCGATCGACGGCATGACCGATGGACATCGCCGAGGTTTTGACCAATCTTCCCACTTTCTGACCCTAGAGGATGGCACCACCCTCCGTACATGGGTAAACCCCTGGGGCATCGACCACGTATTTGTCGCTTGCCCAGAAGGAACCTGCCTCTACAGCGGCTTCGTCGGCTGGGGTCACGGTCGGGAATTACAAGAAACCCTAGAATCCCTAAAAAGCGTTGCTAGCCAACCGTTAAACAACTAACACATCAAGCATTCACATCAGCTTCACCATGTTTGGTTTAGGGCAATTTCTTAATTCAGGTTCTAGGTAGAATAAGAGTCGGTATATAGGCTGGCAGATTGAGAGGGAAGCCCAAAATGGTACAAGCACCATCTAAACCGTTGACGTTGGCGGAGTTTCTCCAGCTACCCGCAACAAAACCTGCCAGTGAATATATGGATGGTCAAATTATCCAGAAACCGATGCCTCAAGGGAAATATAGCGCTATTCAAGGAGAACTTGTATCGGCTATCAACGGTGCCGTAAAGCCTCAGCGCATTGCTCGTGCGTTTCCTGAGTTGCGTTGCACGTACCCTACGGGAAGCCGCAGTAGCGTCTATGGCGATCGCTCCATTGTTCCCGACATTGCAGTTTTTATATGGAGCCGGATTCCCTGTGATCACAAGGGGGAAGTTGCCAATACATTTTCCGTTGCGCCAGACTGGACGATTGAAATTTTGTCTCCCGCTCAAAGCCAAACGAAAGTAACGAAGAATATTCTTCATTGCCTGAAGCATGAAACCCAGATGGGTTGGTTGATTGATCCAGATGAGAAAACAGTGTTTGTCTATCATCGCCCCAAGCAAGAAACGGAAGTGTTTGATCAGCCAGACGAAGTTCTTCCTACACCTGCTATCGCAAGTGAGTTACAGCTTACTTCAAAGGATTTGTTTGCTTGGTTGTTGGGATGATTTCCAGCTTTCCTTAAACCGCAGCAAAGCGGATTTTGAGGTAGTCTTCTTCCATTCTGGCTCCGGAGGGCTGAAGCGCTGCCAAGGCTTGAGGCAGAACGAGGTTGCGGCGATGGTTGCCGATGCGAATGTTGAGTTCGTCGCCCGTTTTGCTTAGTTCAACTTGGCGCTTTTCAATTCCGGGGAGGTAGACTTCCAGGCTATATTCCTGCTGTTCTTGCACAATTCGCATGGTGGTTTCTTTGTAGTAGATCTGTGCGGGATCTTCGCCTTCGGGATAAAGGGTTTCCTTGAGGCGATCGAGGGCTTCTAAACCACACATTTCCTCAGAATAAAGCGGCACTTCCTTAATCGGCAGGGGTGAAAAATTATCGTGAATTTCTTGGCGATACTGCTTCTGGTTTTCCTTCCATCGGGCAAAGAATGGATCGCTAACTTCTTCAGG
Source organism: Leptolyngbyales cyanobacterium (assembly GCA_038250345.1). Classification (GTDB taxonomy): domain Bacteria; phylum Cyanobacteriota; class Cyanobacteriia; order Leptolyngbyales; family Leptolyngbyaceae; genus ULC077BIN1. The sequence goes on along the minus strand of JBBSCL010000057.1, from coordinate 9,175 downwards.
AATAATCCGATTTGCCACGACCATATCGGTTGCCACGTTATACAAACTCAGGTAGGCATGGGCGCGCAGCGATTCCTTAATCACCATTTTCTCTGGGTTCATAATCAGCCGCACCGATGTTTGGGTTGGATCGGTGAGGATTTTTTCTAAGGATTCGATTTGTTCATAAAATTCGTAGGGCGCATCCATCACTTCTTTGGTGGGTAGGGAAAAGCCAGCGATCGGACGGAAAAATGGCTCCACCAAGGGTCGCAATGCCACAGAAATTCCCTGAAGCGGTTTGTAGAAGCGGCGCATATACCAACCGCCCACTTCCGGCAAACTCAACAGGCGTAATGCAGTTCCCGTTGGTGCTGAGTCAATAATCAGCACATCATACTCGCCTTCGTCATAGTGGCGCTTCATTCGCACCAAGCCAAAAATTTCATCCATTCCCGGAAGAATCGCCAACTCTTCAGCCTGCACGCCGTCTAAACCCTGTGCCTGTAAAACTTGGGTAATGTAGCGTTTGACCGCGCCCCAATTCCCTTCTAGCTCCTTCAGGGCATCCAGTTCAGCGCCCCACAGATTGGGACGCACTAAGCGGGGATCATGTCCCAGTTCAATATCAAAACTGTCTGCCAGGGAATGAGCCGGATCAGTACTTAAAACGAGGGTTCTATGACCCATTTCGGCGCAACGTAACCCGGTCGCAGCCGCAACGGAGGTTTTGCCAACGCCACCTTTGCCTGTCATTAGAATTACGCGCATGATTGCCACTTTCCTGAGAATCTGTTTACATTATTTTACTTTAGCACTGCATCCTGAGGGTGAAAGGTTTGAAGGAAGCGAATCTCAGCAAAATTGAGAATTTTTTGGAGGTTGCAAATTCAGGACTTTAGCTCTTAAACTAGTTAAATACAAAATCTCTATCGACAAACCGTTGTTTTGATGGAGGTTACCGAGTAATCAAAAGAAGGTTGTCTTATGTCAATTGGTATTGTGGAATACGATCGCCCTACCCAGCAGGTGATCCGAGTCAGAATTCCCAAAGATCATCACCAAGATCCAGTGATTTCTCGCTTGGTGTCGCAGTTCCACTTGACGGTTAACATTACGGCGGCGGTGTTGGGCGGCAATGCGAAAGGGGATGGCTGGTTTGCTTTGGAGCTGCGGGGAACTCATGCCAATATCCAAAGCGCACTAACCTATTTGCGTGAACTCGATTTGGAGGTGTGGGATGAAAAGGAGACGGACGGATGGTAAAGAAGAAAGTTTTAAGTTTTGAGTGCGGAGTTGGTTGGTTAGCTGAAATGTTGTTTGATGACATCAAGTTTGGAGCAGTGCCAGTAGTCGATGTGGGAGGTGATCAGTCCCTGCTCGTTCAAAGTTAGATCGCTCCAACCGCTGATAGCAATGTGGGGATTCCAAGGTAAGGGAGTATTCCAACTGAGCGTCCAGTCGCTACGGATGCGATCGCCGTCTTGCTGCATATCATGCACCTGCATAGTACAGTTGCGAAACCAGGTTTGGATGAAGCGAATCATTGCTTGGTAGCGTTTGACTCCGCGAAATTGGGTCATAGGATCTTTGAAGAAAACATCTTCGGCGTAGAGGCTGTAGGTTTGGTTGTGGGGAAACTGCTGGTAGTCTGCTTTTAAGGCTTCAAGAATGTTCATAGGGCGATCGCTAGGAGGCTACTGCAAAATCTGTATACTGCCTCATCTTAGGCTCGTGAAATGCCAGCACAATATCTTCTTTGGGAACACCTGCACGGACTAGATTAGTCGCAATGCCCTCTTCTGTCCAATCTTCCTCGATCCAGAATTTACCATCACGAATCCGAACATAGACCGTCATGCCAGTAATGCGATCGCCATTCTGCCAGCCCAAGTTCATCCAAATATAATGTCCGTTTGGCTCATCCACGATCAAAATCGTTTGAACATCTTGACTAGGACGACGGTTACAAAGGTCTACATACTCCGCCAGAAGGCGCTTGATAATCTTGGGATACTCAGCTAGTTGATCCACTGTGTAATATCCTCTGTCTCTGTATCTACAACGATAAGTGGTAGCTGATGTTTGTGCAGGATAAGTTGAATGACATCCTGAGTGAAAAAGCTTTTATGGGTGATTTTATGACGGTAACAGTAGCATGAAAAACAAGTGATTGGAGAGAGCAATCGCTTTAATCATCAGCGTTCAATCCATCTGGTAAAGTGAAGCGGTAATTTTTCAGCTAACCAATGACCGAGACACATGATGAGTTTGATAGCCCTTGGAAGGAGATTCTGGAAGCGTATTTTCAAGACTTCATGCAGTTCTTCTTTCCCCAAATTCACGATGATATTGATTGGAGCCGAGGCTATGACTTTCTTGATCAGGAATTGCAACAAGTGGTGCGTGATGCAGAGTTAGGAAAACGGCTAACGGATAAACTCATCAAAGTCTGGAAACTCAGTGGAGAAGAAACCTGGGTCTTAGCGCATATCGAAATCCAAAGCCAAGAAGAACGTAACTTTAGCGATCGCATGTTTGTGTATTATTACCGCTTGCGGGATCGATATAATCAAAAAGTTGCCAGCTTAGCAATTTTGGGGGATGAGCGTGAAACTTGGCGACCCCAAGCATTTCACGACTCATTATGGGGCTGTCGTGTTCTATTTGAGTTCCCGATGATCAAGTTACTGGATTATGCGCCGCATTGGGCAGAGTTAGAAGCTACTCGAAATCCTTTTGCGATAGCGGTCATGGTGCATCTCAAGACCAAGGAAACTCGCAATGATGCGGAAGCCCGGAAGGAGTGGAAGTTTCGGTTGACGCGGCGGTTGTATGAGCAGGGCTATGAGCGGCAGGATATACTGAATTTATTCCGGTTTCTAGATTGGATGATGGAGTTGCCAGAGGGCTTGAAGCAAGTATTCCGGGCTGAACTTGAACAGTATGAACAGGAGCGAAAGATGCGTTACGTTACCTCAATTGAACAAATGGGGCGAGAAGAGGGGCGGGAAGAGGGGCGGGAAGAGGGGCGGGAAGAAGAGCGCCAAGCGATCGCGCTTAATATGCTCAAAGACAATCTTTCATTGGAACAAATCGCTCGATTGACGGGACTCACGATTGCTCAACTCCAACAACTCCAAATTGAGCAGGAACGAATGGATAGCGCCCACTAATATCGACAGAACGCAGTTGATATTCCAGCTATCCTTCGCCAGTGCATTTTTCACTGCATCATGAATAATGTCTAGTTTAGGCATACCCTATGTGCTTTTGCGGGTGGTTTTGGATTTGGTAGGTGGTTTAAATGCGATCGCGTCTCCTCCTCTTCCTCCCATCTGAGCCTGTCGAATAACAGCAGCCTGGGTGAGCAAGGATTCTGCAAAGGCAATGACTTCTTGAGCCGATTGTCCACCCGCGAGTAGTGCAAGTTCTTGCTTACGATCTTCGGTGGAGAGGGGCGTGATCCGCACGACGGTACGAACTGCATCAACAGGAGTAGGGGCTGTGGGCTGATCGGGCGTGTCGTTGAGCGATCCTGATTTGATGCTTTTGCTGCCGCGTCTAGATTTACCTGGCTTGATTGCGCCATTATCAGAGGTCAAATCATCTACTGCGGCGATCGCGTCGATGATCTGTTTGCTGACTCGAAAATGATGATCTGCCATGGCGGCAACGATGGGCTGGTGGGTGACGCAAAGGACTTGGTGATGTTGGCTAAGCTGGAAGAGTTTTTCGGCGATCGCTTGGCTGACTCGTCCCGATACGCCCACATCAATTTCATCGAACACCAGCGTTCCCACGGGATCAACTTGGGAGAAACTCGCTTGTAGTGCCAGCAGAAAACGGCTCATTTCGCCGCCAGAAGCGGTTTCGGTCAGAGGTTGCAGCGGTTCGCCTGGATTGGGGCTGAATAGATAGGTGATTTGATCGGCACCTAGGGCAGTCGGCGCGATCGCTGCGATTCCGACCTGAAATTTCACCTTTTCCATTGCCAAGGGCTTTAGTTCCCCAATTAGGCGACTTTCCAAATCTTTGGCGGCAGTTTGGCGTAGGTGAGTGAGTTCTGCACAACAGGTTGTTAAGGCTTTTTGAGCATGTTTCACTGCCTGTTCTAGTTCTTCCGCAGATTGTCCGCCGCCCGTGAGTTCTAGCAGTTCGGTTTGCAGGCGATCGCGTAAGTCAATTGCTTCTGCCAAAGTCGGTCCATACTTGCGGCAGACTTGCTTTAGTTCCGAGGTGCGATTTTGCACGTCGCTCAGCCGTTGGGGATCGGCTTCAATGTCTTCGCCGTAGGCATTGATTTCCCGTGCAGCTTCTTCTACCGAGGCAAACGCCCCCGTCACCAGTTCCAAAATCGGCTGCAACTCAGTGTCAATTTCCACCATGTCGGTCAGGGTTTTTTCAGCCCGACCCAGCAGATCAACGCAGGCTTTGGCATCGGTGTCACTTTGATAGAGAGTTTGATAGACCCAATAGCTTTGCTGCTGAAGTTCGACACTGTGGCTGAGGCGCTTTGCTTCTTGCTCTAGCTGATCTAGTTCCTCTGGCTCTGTCAGATTTGCCGAGTTCAGATCTCGCAGTTGGTAATCAAACAAATCTAACTGTTGTAGACGCTCCCGTTCGGCACGACGACGGTTTTCCAATGCCTGCACCGCTTGCTGATAGGCACGGAAAGCAACCGATACCCGATCGCGAGTCTTAAGCAAAGCCTCGCCACCGTAGCTGTCGAGCCAATCGCGCTGTAGCCCTGGTTGCCCAAGCTGCACGGTTTGCCCTTGGGCGGTCAGTTCCACCAGGCGATCGCGCAGGTACTCCATCTGCTGCTTGTTGACCAGTACCCCATTCACCCGCGATTTGCTGCGCTGGCTGCCCCCGCTGGCAACAATTTCTCGGCTGCAAACCAATGTTCCTGACGCTAAGCCGCCTGCTGCCCCATCTGTCGATGTCAAATCAATGCTTTGTTCCTTCAACCAGTCGCTTAAATCAGTATCTAACCGAAATGTGGCTTCTACTAAAGCGCGTTCTGCACCCGATCGCACCGCGCGACTGGTTACCTTGCCGCCCAACACCGCATCGATCGCATCCAGGATGATGGATTTTCCCGCACCCGTTTCTCCCGTCAGCACGGTTAACCCCGCGCCCAACTCCCATTCCAAGCGATCCACTAAGGCAAAATTTTCAATTCGCAGAAACAGCAGCATGGATACTTATCAACAAAGAAGGTGAAAGGAAAAACCGCGATCAGGCTTGCTGCAAACAAAACTGTGCCAAAATCCTATTCCATCCTATCGACCCTGCAACATAAAAGGGTAAAAGAATGAAAATAGACATTGGTCAGTAGACATTGCTCAGTCATTTTCGCCCGCTTGCCCTAGCTGGTTGAGCAATATGGCGATCGACTTGGCGATACAGCTCCTCTGGAGTTGAGGAGTTATCCAACACTACCGTTGCTTGAACCTTTTTTTTTGTAATCTCCATCTGGCTGTTGATGCGGGTTTGCGCTTGTTCTAGGGTTAGGCGATCGCGGCTGATCAACCGTTCAATTTGCTGCGCTTCTGAGCAAATGACTACCCAAGTTTCAGTCACCAAATCCGTCATGCGCGCCTCAAACAAAAGCGGCACCACCATTACCACAATCGGGTGTTGCTGAGAATCGTTTAGAGGAGGATTGCTGATTGCCTGCACCAAGCGATCGCGCACATACGGGTGAATGCATTGCTCAACCCACAGGCGCTCCGCTGGGCTGCTAAAAATAATCTCGCCTAGTCGCTGACGGTTTAAGCTGCGATCGGGTAAAAGCACACCAGAACCATATCGCTCCACCATGCCTTGCAACACCAAACTATCTGGCAAAACTGCTTCTCTGGCATAGATATCAGCATCCAAAATCGGCAATTTATAGGTCGTTGCCAAATACTCGGAAACCAGAGTTTTTCCCATTGCGATTCCTCCAGTTAAACCAATGATACGGAGAGAGGAACTGGTTTGGTCAGTGATATTGGTCGTCATAAGTCCAAAGCCGTACATATGCCTAGCGAGAGTGATACAAGTCTACTGAGATAGTCCTCTATAACAATCGCGTATTCTTTATTATTCCTACAGAAATCTATAATGTTTTAATAGAGCTAAACATGACGAAATTACTCTTACAATTAAGGTCGTAATCCTACGTTTGTCTAGGTCTTCCAATGCTACAAAAGTCTACAACCCGCCATATTCACATTTTCACTGCCACTGTTGAGAATAATGAACTGGTTCCTAGCGAGAATGTATTGACGCTTGATGTTGATCCAGATAATGAGTTTAACTGGAGCGAAGAAGCCCTACAGCAGGTCTATCGTAAGTTTGATGATGGCGTAGAAGCCTATAGTGGCGCGGATTTGACAGATTACAACATTCGCCGTATTGGCTCAGATTTGGAACACTTTGTGCGATCGCTCCTGCAAAAGGGCGCAATTTCTTACAACTTAGAATCTCGCGTCATGAATTACAGCATGGGCTTGCCGCAAGTCGTCGCCAACGAGGAGTAGCTTTGTCTGAAAGATTGCATACAAATTATTAAGCTCTGCTAAGCGCGAATGCTGCCAAATAAAGCTGAAATATTGCCAAGTAAAGCGGCGATCGAGTTCTTTCATTGATGTCCAGAACTCTAAAGCTAGCTTTTACTCTGAGCAGCATTTGTGAATTAGCACCTTGACTTCAAAATTTTTAATAAAAAGACGGATCAAATCGGTCTAACGTAACAAATTAGGTGGCTTTTTAGCGTTTTAGAATACATCTGCACCTGAAAACTAACGATAGGCTAGACGATTTAACATGAGTAGTAATTTAGCAACCAAACTGCGTGAAGGCACTAAAAAGTCGCACTCCATGGCAGAAAATACTGGATTTGTTGCCTGTTTCTTAAAAGGAACCGTTGAAAAAACGTCTTACCGCAAACTCGCTGCCAATCTCTACTTTGTCTACTCTGCTATGGAAGAAGAGCTTGAGCGCCATCAACATCACCCGATTCTTTCTCAAATTTACTTTCCAGAGCTAAACCGTAAAGCGCCCTTAGAAGAAGATCTCAGCTTTTATTACGGCACAAACTGGCGAGAACAGGTCGCCCCTTCCACTGCGGCTCAGAGCTATGTAGCGCGCCTTCGGGAGATTTCTAATACGCAGCCTGAGCTACTGGTTGCTCATTCCTACACCCGCTATCTAGGTGATTTATCGGGTGGGCAAATTCTTAAAGGGGTCGCCCAGCGGGGTATGAACCTGGTTGATGGAGAAGGCACCCACTTTTATGAGTTTCCGACTATTTCTGATGAGAAAGCTTTTAAGACCCAGTATCGTCAGGCAATGAACGATTTGCCAGTAGATGATGCAATGGCGGATCGGATTGTGGATGAAGCGAATCATGCCTTTGGATTGAATATGACCATGTTTAAAGAGTTGGAAGGCAGCTTAATTAAGGCGATCGGCATCATGCTATTCAACTCCTTGACTCGCCGCCGAAATCGTGGCAGCACTGAACTGGCAACCGCTGAGTAAATTCAAACCACTTCTAATTAGTTAGTTTTCCGAATCCTGGGAGCTTGGTTATGCGGCGATCGCTGTTTTATCAAGTTCTCAGGATTCCTAGTATCTACCTAATCCATCATTGAAGCCGTTGGAATCTCCTGTGGAATTTACGATTCTGAGCGCGATCGCGGAGTTTTCAACTTATTGACACTCCCCGGCGCGAACGCACGGGGATTCTTAATTCAGCGACTGACCTTTAAGCGCCGTATCTCTTGCGAGCAGTTTTCAAACCTTTCAACCGTGAAAAGACACCAATTGACGAGCTTGATTTACAGCAACTCCAGAGGGTCTATCTCCAAAAGCGTACTAGGATATGCCCTAGAGTTTGGGCGTGCCCCGCCCTACTTGATTGATGAAACCAAATTATGTATTTTCTGGTGTGAGAATGCGGTGATCCTCTAGCTCTGTTTTACAAGGTTTTCGCTACCCTTCTTTGTGCTTTCAAGAAGCTTTCAGGTTCTAGGGTGCCGACTAAAAGCCGCTTCACAACCGCCCACCTTGGGGATTTCAACCACTTCCATTTTAACTCAAAGCCGTCCTAGAAGGACGGGGCTTTAGATCCAGTTTTCCGGTAAATTTATCGATGTAATTTAACTTTAGATTCAATTACCCTATCTAACATTAAGTCATTCCAAAGCTAGGACTTTGACCAATAAAAAACACGTCAAAAAAATCATTCTTAACCCTTAAAGCAAGATTTTCTAGCTCACAAAAATCCACACTCTAAAATGCATCACGGCTAATTAGACATGAAGCAAGCAAGCACCTCAATCACTACCACCATTGAACAAATGGTTCATAAAATCACTTCCTCTGGACGGATTACTCGTGTAGATCAACAGCAGTTTATGACAATGCTGCTTTCTCGAAATACACTCAACTCTACCGAAGAAGCACTGATTAATCGCGTATTTGAACTGCTTCGCGCCGGACGACTCCGCGTTGTCGATTAAGCATCGCGTTTATCAAAATATTTCACGAGCTACAAACCGAGATCAACCCCGACTCGATGGGCACAAGCAAACCCAGAAAATGCGACAGCGTTGAGTCCTTGCCCAGGAAAGGTGCTGTCTCCCACACAGTAAAGCCCCGGAACTGCCGTCCGGTTAAAGGGCATTCCTAACAATCCGGCTAGCTTGCGAACTGGAATCGGACCGTAAGTGCCATCGTCTCGTCCTAAAAAGCGGCGATGGGTGCGGGGCGTTCCCACTTCTTGATAGTCGAGATAGGTAGAAAGATTAGGGAAGATTGCTTCTAGTCGAGTAATAATTCGAGCCGCCGCCGCTTCTTTCTGGGCTTCATAGTCAGTCGGCGCAAGTCCCTGCCACGTTTCTAGCCAACTGGGGGTAAATGCATGAATAATATGGCATCCAGCAGGGGCGAGACTTGGATCAAGCAAACTAGGAAGAGACACAAAAATAGTGCCTTCCTCAGCTTCTATTTTGTTCCAGTCTTCCAGCAAAATATGGTGACATTCTGTTCCTAAAGGAAGCGCTTCCGCCTTAACGCCAAGATGCAAACTCAGAAAACTAGGAGATTTGCGATAGCGCTGTTGCCACTTTTTCTCAGCCGTGGGCATTTTTTCAGGCGGCAGCAATTTTTCAAAGGTATCCCAGCGGGTCGCGTTGGA
>JBBSCL010000056.1:0-10658 GCA_038250345.1 Leptolyngbyales cyanobacterium | reverse complement strand
TGCAGGTTTGTTTAAGCCAGTCGGCATCGGTGGGGCTGAGGGTGGGGGTTAGTTTTTCAGCGATCGCCCGATAATAGCTTTCCAGCCATTGGCGTTGGCGATCGCTGAGGCGAGTCAGGTCGATCAGGCGATTGTCGAAGGGAATGTAGGTGAGAGACTTGAAGCAATACCAGGGTGTTTTGGCTGCGTGGGAGTCATCCTTTGCGTCTTGGGGAACTTCCTGAATCGCATACAGGTTTTCAATCCGAATGCCACCCCAACCAGGTTGATAAAATCCGGGTTCAATGCTGGTAATCATGCCCGGTTCTAGGGTTTGGCTGACGCGCTTGCTGATGCCGTTGGGTCCTTCGTGAACATTGAGGAATGCGCCGACTCCATGCCCGGTGCCGTGCCCATAGTCGAGTCCTTCATGCCACAGGGTCGATCGCGTAATTCCGTCGAGTTGCGCTCCAGTGGTGCCTTTGGGAAACTGCTGCATGGCGCAATTGATGTGAGCTTTTAGGACTTCGGTGTAGCGATCGATTTGCTCTGAGGTGGGAGTCCCGACGGCAAACGTGCGGGTGTCATCGGTGGTGCCAGCGGCATACTGAGCGCCAGAATCTAGCAGTAATAGTTCTCCTGACTGCAACACTTTGGCGGGGTTGGGAGTGCCGTAGTGAACGATGGAACTGTTGCCGCCACTGCCTGCGATCGTGTTGAAACTCAACCCTTGAAAGCCAACTTCTTCTTGATAAAAACCCTCAATCGCGGCGGCAACATCGGCTTCAGTCAGGCGATTTCCGGCTTCAAGCTGATCAAATAGCCATTTCATCGTGCGAGTTTTGGCGCGGCTGGCTTTCAAGTTTGCCTGCTGCATCTGGGCGATTTCGATCGCATTTTTACGCGCCTTCATGTCCTCAACTGGATTTGCCGTTTCCGTAATTTTGCAGCAGGCTTGTTCCGATGCTGGCTGCAAAATTTGGTAGGTGCCCATGGTGGTGTGCTTGGGATCAATCAACACACGACCGTTGGGTGTGAGCAGCGATCGCAGAGTGGGCACATAGTCGGCATAGGGCAATAGCGTTAGATGTTGGGTAAGTTGCTGCTGCAAAGCGGGTTCGATCCGATGTCCATTGGTAAACAGAAACGCTTGCTCAGCCGTGACGATCGCGTAGGCAATAAACACCGGATTGTAAGATACATCCCAACCGCGTAAGTTAAACAGCCACGCAATTTGATCCAGTTTAGTGAGGGGCAAAATCTGGGCGTTTGCCTTTTCCATTTTTTCGCGAGTGCGGGTTAGCTTTTGGGCGATCGCTTCCCCAGTTTGCTCATCTGACAAGGCAAATAGCGGCGAGTCGGCGTAGACAGGCAAAATTTCGTTTGCCCAGGGAGTTTGTGATCGCACCTGATCTACTAGATTAGTGGCGATCGGAACCAGTACCACGCCCCAGGCTTCCACCTTTTTGTGAAAATCGCGAAACTGGCTGATAGACAGTGTAAACGGATCATAGCCCAGTCGCAGTTCCTTACCTGCTTTAGTCGCCTCTTGCCCCAACGCTTCCACTACTTCTTCCAGGGTTTTATGGTCATCCAACCCCACTTTTGACACCTGAATCAGATCGGTATCCACCTCCAGATCCGCTTGCTCATAGTAGCGAGAATCGACAAACATCCACGCCTGAGTGTGCCCCACCAAAAAATCGCCGGATGATCCCGTAAAACCGCTTGCCCACTTGCGCCGCTGCTTAATCTCTGGCAGATATTCATTCAAATGTTCATCTGCTGAAGGAATTAGATAAGCATCCAACGCCTGATTGGGAAAATGCGATCGCAGAGCAGTGAGCTTAGCGGCAACGTCAGTCGTTTGATCAGGCGTTTGGTCAGTCGTCTGGATTGAAGCTTGCAACAATTCAATAGGAGTCATGAGTAGGTGTTAGGTGTTGGGGTGGGAGAGTTTTGAGTTTTGAATTTTGAGTTTTGAATTTTGAGTTGATTCCTCTAATCCCTAACCCCCAGCCCCTTCTACGAAGCTAGTTTGAAGGCTTCTACAAATAGACTGTAGATCAGTCCTAGTTTTAAAGCATTCAGAACTTGCACGGGTAGCGATCGGGCGGTGGCGGAAGGTGTGCTGTAGGCAAGGCGACTAATGGCTTCTGTGATAGCGACTAAGATTGCCGATGCGACAATATCTAAGTCTCCTTTTTGTCCAGAAATGCTAGAAATAGCAATTCCTAAAAAGTTTCCTAATAGCAAACTAATCAGCAACAAGGAAAATCGCCGCCAAGGATTGCGAAAGAATCTATCCAATCCACCCACAATATTGTCAAACAGTGTACTAATTCGAGTATTTTGCATAGGAGGCGACCAGTTAATTAAAGCGAAGTTTCCGTAAACAGGAAGGGATAACAGGTAGAAACCTAAAGAAATAAGAGCGATTTGAGATTTGTAAAACTCAAGGGGAATTTGAACTCTGGTCACGCCTGACGCACGATTACAAGTTCAAATTCATATCTTGATTAAGCAACGCCCAAAATTCTATGTGAGGGAGATCGAAAAGTTGTTATTACTAGAGTAGTGGCGTGGTTAGCAGACGGGCAATGCGAGAAATTATCAGGGATATCAAGGTTGGACGAATTTCTACGATCGCGACCTTAGCAGGAGTGTTGTTGTTGACAGTTGTGGGGGGGTGGAGTGCGATGCAATGGCTATTTGAGCCGTCGCCTACATCCCAAGGCAATACCTTACCAGAAGCAGGCTTAAGTGTGCCTAATGAAGTGATTCAACCAAGGGCAGTTTCAACTTTATCGGCTCAGACAAAGCCTACGATCGCTCAAAAAAATATTACAGCCGCAAAAACAGATTCTACGGCGATCGCGGCAGTACAAGGATTACTCCGGGTAGGCAACCCTACCGATCATCCCGTGCGAGTTGCCGTTTTGCTCAAAAAACCAGGCACTAAAGACTCTGCCGATCCAAGTAAAATAGATTACGAAGCGCCTGCCCACTGGGATTTTGATCCGGGTGAAGGCAGCGAAAAAGGCTTGTTGCTATCGCTACCCAATCGCCAAATTAAACTCAAAAAAGGCGATATTTTGGTCGCCTTTGCCCAAGATGGCTCTCGTCGCTATTGGGGACCTTACGTGGTCGGTGAAACCTCAATTCCTGCCTGGACTCCAAAAACTGCCGAATGGCGACTGACCTTGCAACCCTAAAGTCCGGCAAACCATTCGTAGCTTTGGTCTTCCCAAAAGCCTCGGCGGGGTAACAATTTGCTGACCAATGTTACCTGAACCACCCATTTGCTCAACTTGTAGCCCAGCTTAATTGGGGATGCAAGCCGCAGTGGTGCGCCATTGTCGAGCGGTAAAGGTGCGCCATTTTTTTCATACGCCAAAACGGTTTGGGGATGCAGGCAAGAAGCTAGATCCCAACTTTCGTAATAGCGATCGGCAGAGATAAAATAGGCATATTTCACACCCGGTTTTGGCTGTGCCAGTTGGATCAACTCTCGCAGCGGCACCCCACCCCACTGGACGATCGCCGCCCAACCTTCCACACACACATGTCGAATCACCATCGACTTTCTTGGCATCTTTTGAAGGGTTGCTAGATCTAGGCTTAGCGGATTATTCACCTCACCATCCACCACCAGCCGAAACTCATTCAGGTTGATATTTGGCGTGAAATCGTAGGTATTGATAATCAGCGCATTGGGTTCGATCGCGCTCATCGGAAACTCTGGCACCGGAGTTTGAGGCTTTAGTAATAGCTCTTCCACCTTTTGATTCAACGGCTCAGTTGCCTTCCCCGCCAAGCTCTCCGCCAAAGTCAACACCGAGCCACCGACCAACATCCCACCCAGGGAATAACCCGACAATCGCAATAAATTCCGTCGATTAATCGGATTTTGCGAATTCAGTTCTTCTGCCATGTATGCCCCTTTTCTCTCTTCTCTCTTCTCTCTTCTTTCTTCTCTCTTCTAAAGCATTTCATCCCACAGCATCGAATTGACCAGTCGCTCCCCGCCGACTTTGAGGGACAAAAGAGAGTGAGCGATCGCAAACCCAATCACCAGCGGCACCGAAGCAAAATGCACCACTCGCAGGGCAAACCAATCGCCAAAGCACTCCACAATCCAGGGAAATTGAGCCGGTTTATACATGCCTAAACCCGTAAACAGCGCCAACAGCAAAATTGGAATGATCGAGGTGTAAACAATCCGATGCCATGCATAAATCTTGCGCTTAGGATTTTTGCCGATTTGCAGCGCCTTCAGATCATTTCCGCCGACAAACCGATGCTGCCAGCGTTTAGTGACCAGCACATACACGCCATACCACAGCAGGTTTAATGAAAACACCCACATCGCCGCAAAGTGCCAGTGCCGCCCACCAGCCAGCCAGCCGCCCAGCAGAAAAAATTGGGGAATGTGCCAGCCTTCGCGTCCACCAAACACAGGATTGGCGTTGTAAATCTGCAAGCCGCTCATTAGCATCACCGTCAAACTGATGATGTTGAGCCAGTGAAAAACTTTGGCGGGAAAAGCCTGAAGCGATCGCGGTGTCTTTTCTTTGATATCTTGCAGTTTTGCTACTTGAGTAGAACCAGTAGAATTCATCGCAACAGTTTGTTACAGAGACATTCCTACTTTAACGGATGCCCATCCCTCTTGCGTGGGCTGTTTGCGAAGCGACCTCATCAGATTCGATTAATTAAGTGAATTCATTTAATTAAATCTTAGTGTTTCAGAAAACATTACATAACTTAGCATTCGCCTTACTTTTCCTATTTATTCCACACACTTTCCACAATAAACCAGCTTTTTTTCCACATCATCTCCACAGGTTTTCCACACATTTCGGCTTGTTTTCCACAGGCGCTACGACGGAATCGGACTTTCCCCCGTTAAGGTAGCCATCCTATTTTCTTTTTCAACAGTTTTGCTGAGGCTGAGTTTTTATTAACTTAAGTAACAAGAAAAGGGCTGAAACGCCCATTCTTTCGTAGATTTTTTTGGGTTCTAAAAAAGATTGCAATATTTCGCAACATTGACAACCTAAGCAATTCAATTGAGAATGGGGCGACTGACATACACAAAAGCCTGATCTCCAAAAGCAAAATCCACAGTGTTGCAATTAAATTTTGTGGATTGTTCAGACTTGCTGAGGAGTTCGGCTGGCTTTGCTGTCTTCGTTGTTCGTTGTCGTTATTTGCCCTCTTTACCTGCGTGAGAGTAGAAATCTATGGATACCACCGTTAGCTTGCTTGTTGAAGTCCCCGAAATTTTGCACGAATCCCTTCAGGGCTATTTGGAAATGCGACCCGATTGGGATCAAGATCGGGTCATTACTGCGGCATTGTCGCTATTTTTATTACAAAATCAGACCGAAGCCTCACCCGAAAAATTGAACCATCGGCAAGCTTCTCGTATTTATCTAGATGCTTTGTTCAAGCGCCCAATTGGACAAAACTAGACTTCTATTCTGCTTGAAGCACTCTTGCCTAGCCAGCACTTAGACCCAGAAACAGAACACCGCGCTGGCTTTTTTATCATCCGACGCTCTGGCTTTTTTGTAATCCGATACCCCATGACCTATCAGATCTCAGCAACCAAGCTCCAGACTTATCATCGGTGTCCTTACGCGTATTCCCTTCGGTATGAGCATAAGCTAACGACCCCTGAGTTTTTTGGGTCAGCAGCTTTAGGAAACGCACTGCACCAAGCTTTGGCACAATGCCATCGTGATTGGCACTATCGCTTTCCCCTGCCTACGATGCAGTGGATTTACCAGTGCTGGCAAGAACACTCTGATGGGCTAAGCAAAAGCCAAGTGGTTGAAGGCACAAAAATTTTAGAGCAATATTATCAGAAATTTATTGCTAGTGAAGTTTCTATCCACCAGCCCTTGGCAGTGGAAGGCAAAATTCAGGGATATTTGCAAGTAGAAAATTTGGAATTTGTCATATCGGGTCGCTATGACCGGATTGACTTTTTAGAGGATGGCGGTTTGGAGTTGATTGACTATAAGTCGAGCCGTGAGGTAAGACTGCCCGATGCGTCGGAAATCGATATCCAGATCGGGCTTTACTACCTCGCTTTGGAGCAAACCTATCGCCAAAGTTTGCAATATCTGAGTCTGTTGTTTTTACGCACAGGTGAAAAGATTCAATTCAAAGCCACTGGAGAACACCGAAAACAGGTGCAAACGATGATTGGAGATTTGGCGGTGCGGCTGCGCCACGATCGCGGTTGGGAGCCTACACCGGGTAAACAGTGCGATCGCTGCACCTTTGCTAGATATTGTCCTTCAGTAACAGCAAACCCTGATCCTGTACCAGAAACCCGGTCTAAACCCCAACTGCAACTCGCGTTGAATTTTGCTTAGCAGCAATTAGACCGTTTACAGTTTTCGCTGATGATTAGTGGGTGGTAGTCGTTAAACGATAAATTAGGAGTCACATTCTAACGTGTCGTTTTCCTTCTATCACCTGCTTTTTTCTTTTTAAAGCTTGATAGCTTAGATCTTGATAGCTTAGGTCTGTGCAGTTTGCAAGTGCTGTCTGACTTTAGGCATCATATTGAGCCAATCCAAAGCGACCACTCCCACGATGCTTAGGAGATCCATTTTGCAAAACGGCTTCTATAGTTGCGTGAGAGCTATCCGCTTTAGAATATTGGCTAGTCGATTGAACATCATTGGTATAGGCAGTTACTGCAACAAGGGTTAGCAGTGAGCCACATAGTAAAGTGTTGGTCAGCAGGCGCATAAGTCAAAATCCGTTTCAGAGGTTCTGATACCTGATACGGATATGCGGCTAACTGATCAGGAAAATTGATCGAAGATTCATTTTTGTCGCTAGCCTTTTGGATCTAGCCCATCTCTTAATCCGTCGCCCAAAAGGTTAAACGCCAGCACCATTAGGGTAATGAATAGACCCGGAAAGAGGGTCGTCCAAGGGGAGGTGAGCGAATAGCCTCCTTTGAATGCGTCCGCCAGCATACCGCCTAGTTCAGGGGTTGGAGGTTGGGCACCCAGTCCTAAAAAGCCCAGTCCGGCGGCTTCTAGGGTGGCAGTGCCGATTGAGAGGCTAGCTTGCACAATCAGCGGGGCAAGACTGGCTGGCAGAATATGTTGGACAACAATTTGGAATGGAGTGGCACCAATGGCACGGGCAGCTTGGACAAATTCTTGCTCTCGCAGGGACAGCACCATCGATCGCGTTAGGCGAATATAAATAGGAATCTGGACGATCGCGATCGCGACCATGGCGCTTTGCAAACTGGGTCCGGTGACGGTAACAATGGCGATCGCCAGCAAAATTGAGGGAAATGCCAGCAAAATATCGGTCAGCCAGCTAATCACGCTGTCAACTCGTCCACTCAAATAACCGGCGAGTAAGCCTAGTGTTACGCCAATCAAAAAACCGAGGCTAACGGAAACCACGCTGATTAAGAGTGATGTGCGAATGCCATACCAAATCAGAGTTAAAATACTTCGCCCTAGAGCATCGGTGCCGAACCAATGTTGGCTGCTGGGGGGCGCAAGACGGGCGAGATAATCGCGATCGGTTGTCGGATCATAAGGATGCAAAATTGGCGCAAGTAATGCCAGGGTGACCAGCGCGATCGCCAAAACTGCGCCAATTCTTCCAGAAGTAGATTGCCAAAATCGCTGTTGGGCACGGCTTGTCAACATGGGTCTAATTGGGTTTGATAATGCCACGAACGGTTAACGAAGCTGAATTCTTGGATCAATAAACCCGTAGGAAATATCGATTAAGGCGTTGACCAACACAAAGGCGATCGCCACAAATATTACCCCGCCTTGAACCACCGGATAGTCGCGCTCCAAAATACCTTGATAAATCCAAGACCCAATTCCGGGCCACGCAAAAATGGTTTCCGTCAGAATTGCGCCGCCGAGTAAGGTGCCAAATTGCAGTCCGGCGATCGTGGTCACAGGCAACAGCGCATTCTTTAAAGCATGGCGGCAGACGACCCAGAATTCTGGCACTCCCTTCGCTTTAGCCGTGCGAATGTAATCTTGAGACAGGCTTTCTAATAAAGAACTGCGGGTGATTCTTGCCAAAATCGCCAGGGGAATTGTGCCCAAAGTGATGGCTGGTAGCACTAAATGAGCCAACCCATCCATTAATGCAGTGCTGTTGCCTTGCAATACCGCATCTAAAATATAAAACCCGGTGATTGGCTGGAAGGTGAAACCCTGATCCACGCTGATTCGTCCACTGGGCGGCAGCCAGTGCAAATTTACGGCAAACAGATAGATCAACAGCAGCCCTAGCCAATAAACCGGGACGGAAACGCCGAGCAATGATCCGGTCATGGTCAAATTATCAATCCAGCTATTCCGCCGAATGGCAGCGATGATGCCTGCGGGAATGCCGACGATCAGGGCGACCATCATTGCCGCGATCGCTAGCTCAAATGTCGCAGGACAGCGAACTTTCAACTCATCTGCGATCGGGATTCCACTGATGATGCTAGTGCCCAGATCAAAATGAAATAAACTGTTCAAAAAAGCCAGGTATTGTACCAAAAGCGGCTTGTCTAAACCAAGCTGCGTTCTAACGGCAGCAAGCTGTTCCGGCGTGGCGCGCTCACCTAGTAAAACCACCGCCGGATCACCTGGAATCAGATGCAAAAAACCAAACACCAGCAGCGTGATTCCAAATAAAACAGGCAGCAAACTAAACAAACGCTTGAGGATATAGAAGCCCATTGACTCTGAAAAGGTTACACTAGTAGGATCGCTTTTTGGAGAGGTGGCAGAGTGGTCGAATGCACTCGACTTGAAATCGAGAGTTCCGAAAGGAACCCAGGGTTCAAATCCCTGCCTCTCCGTTGTCACAAGCATAAGTGAAAAAGACTGAAGAACACGATTCCTTCAGTCTTTTTTATGGGCTTTAACGATTAGCCCCTCGTTAAATGCCATAGCATCTTTAAAGTGCAGTGCGCCAATTTGTCTTATGTCGCCCTCAGCATATGATAGGCAACTAATAGTTGGGTAATCGCCAGCGGATAGCTCTGGATGGCTTCTCCAGGGGTGCCCATTACTTTGCCTAGCCCTGGATTGATGTCGCGATCGCAAAACGAAAGCAAATTCGGCGTTTCGCTACAAATAAAGTGTTCTAGCTGAATCACCTGCTCTTCGGTTGCGCGTCCGTCTACTTCCAGTACGTCCACCGGCTTGCCCATATCTCGATCTAGCCCTAGGCGAATGGCAGCATTGGAATAAGCAGCATTATTACTGACCACCTTGGTTAAATCAGGATGGGGAATGTTAGGTCTTAGTACCAACCGTACGTTTAAGTGTCCATTTCCTTCGTTGGGGGTATCGGTTGGTGGATAAAAGGTCACCACCATATCTGCCCACTGCCGCTGATGGCGAATAAACTGCTCAGAATCTGGCTCTCGCTTGTGCATTTCTGCAATTACCTGTTCTGCGGTATAGCCCCGTTTCTGAGTATCTCGTTTAACCTTCCACTCGGCTCTGAGCGATTCAGGCGGCGCAAGATAAACTTTCACATCGTAGCAGTCACGCGCTCCACGGGTTGAGTAGCCTAGCAAACCTTCAACAATCACAAATTTATTCGGTTTGATGTATTCGGGTGCTGTAAATGTTCCGGTTTTGTGACTATAGATCGGCTTTAAAATAGGTTGCCCTGTTCGCAGCAATGCTAAGTGCTGCTGCATGATGTCTAAATAATTACAGTCAGGATGAAGTGCTGTAATGCCCATCTCTGCTCGCTGAGTGCGATCGTATCGATGATAATCATCTGTGCAAATCGTTGTGACATTTTCAACTCCCAATACCTCGGCAATTCCTCGCGTCAGAGTTGTTTTGCCAGCCGCACTGTCGCCGACGATGCCTAAGATAATGGGGCGATTGGTCATGAGTTCTCCTATTACAAACGCAGTCCGGAATGAGCGAAACCTTGCCTTGATGTCTCAAGCGTAAAACTTAAGGGAGTCCAATGCAAGCGGTAGAGATTTACCTTAATGTGACTTAGGCATGACAAAGCCTTTATTGAAATGGCGGTGCCTTGATTGCGTAACGCTGAGTTGAATAACTTTTTCTGATGTTTCAAAGGGGTGACAGATCTGTGTCACTGGTATATATTTAGGGAGTGTGAGGAGCGAACCAGCAAGAACGCCGAGACGAAACACGGAAAGTCGTCGGCGTTCTTTCTGATTTTAAAGCGTTGTCGTTCGCTCCAGAAATTTTTCTACTGACCTGAGTATCTGAAAGCGGCGTTTTGTCTCTAAGATGACTTGAGAGTTTAAACCTTCACAATACTCTTGAGATCGTAGTCGCGACGGAAATAGAAAGCTTGTGCAAATTATCAGGCGTAATGTTGGATTGACGGTAAGTGACAGTTTGATGCGGGTCTATGCGTCGTCACCTGCGCCCGTCGGACAGTATCCAGGAATTCTGTTTTATTCTGATATTTATAGGGAAGGGAGAGCTTGAGAACCCGCAAAACCCATCGTGCTTTAGCCGTGGGATGTAGCTAGGGTTCTCACGAGGCTGTTAAGCCTCAGAGTCTATTTTGGGTGCTGGCAGGCGATCTATCCAGTCCTCTACTAATTGCGTCATTGTTTTTTTGCGCTCCTTTGCAATGTCTCGGAGCTTCTCCTTGCGGCTAATTTCAAC
>JBBSCL010000055.1:0-10677 GCA_038250345.1 Leptolyngbyales cyanobacterium | reverse complement strand
TTCACATTACCATCCAAAATGGGGGTTGGCTGGTCAAATGCGGCACTTAAAATCCCTCCCGCTGTGGTGCGCCCAATTCCGGGCAGGCTGATCGCCATTTGCAAGTCCGTGGGGAAACTGCCGTTGTACTTGCCCACAATTTCCTGGGCAGCGCGATGTAGGTTACGGGCACGAGCGTAGTATCCCAAGCCCTGCCAGACTTTTAACACCTGTTGCTGCTCGGCAGATGCCAGGGTTTGAATGGTGGGAAATTGAGCAAGCCAGCGATCGTAATAGGGAATCACTGTTTTCACTTGGGTCTGTTGCAACATAATCTCTGACACCCATATAGCGTAGGGATCACGGCTGCGTCGCCAGGGTAAATCACGACCCTGCTTGCTGTACCAATCTAATAGCGTAGAACGCAGATTTAAAACGACAGAACTCGGCAAGCGATCGCTCACCGAGTCTATTCCTATCGATTCACTTACTCTGGCTTGGCGCGAAGCAGGCTGCTTATTCTGCTGCCGCATCAGATGCGATCGCAAACGACTTTTCAAATGCCATCCGCTGCTCGGCATTGCGGAGGAAATATCCACTCATCACTGCCGAAGCTAACAATCGACCCAAATCTTCGCGAGTTGTGGAAACCTGAACGTTAAAGCCCTCGGAAGGAAGCCCACCCAATAGCCCAATAATATTCCGTTCTACAACCTGAAACACTTCCACAGAGTCAGGTCGGGACAATTGAGCGATCGTTTCACTAGGCATTGACTGCACATATTGCAGCAGTGAATTGCCTTTCTCAATTTCGTCAGTAATAAATTCTGGCAAACGTTCTTGGTTATTCACAATCAAAACCTCAATCAAGCTGCTTTATCTTTCTACACGCTACTCTAACAATTGCCTTAGTTGTACCACAGTGAGTAGAACCGAACCAAAGGAGCGGTGAAATCCTACCTTATCTCAGCGCGTAAGCAATTAGCTCTAGACCAGAGATAGGAACGCTGAGTTGTTCCCAGGATTGATTGGAAGCGTGAAGCTGCTTGAAAGCCTCTTCAGTTAGCAAAATTTCGTTTTGACGCGCCATGTCTTCACCCAGTTTGCTTGCCAGATTCATTTCGCTGCCGTAAAGGTCACTATCGCCAATGATCAACGTGGTGCCGTAGCCAATACCGATACTGGCATGGAGATCTTTGTCATCCGGCAAGCCCGTATTTACGGCGGCAAAACCCTTCAAAATATCTACGGCTGCATCTACTGCCGCAGTCACTTCTGGAAAAACCGCAAATAAATTATCGGCTTCCTGTTTGATTACGCGCCCTTTATGGTGGAGGATCAGCGGATCAGCGATCGCGCTCATGCGATGCAGCATTGCCAAAAAATGAATGATGCCACGGCGAATCGTTAGCCGCGAAAAACCGGATAAATCCAGCACTAAAATGGCACAGTCTTGATCAAAGGTTTGATGGATCAGCTTGTCAACTTCACTTTCCCGCTCTGGATGCTCAATTCGCTCTTGCAGGAGTTGGTGCAGTCGCGATCGCGTGTTGTCAGTCATGGAGAATGCAGGTTATGGGGCACCGAGCTTAGCTGGCAACGCCAACAATTTACCTATTCACTCGTTGGCGTTGCTGAATATAAATTTCGATAGTTTCAAAATTAACCTGATGTGCAACTAAAGTCAGCCCACCCTATGGGAAGTGAGCTACTTTGATAAATTACCAATAACATTTCGGCAGTTGCGGTTAAGGGAGCTTTGTCTATTCTTCTTAAACCATGGGTATGTTTAAAGTGGCATAAATCTTACGTAAAGCAATGCTGTTAAAACGAAATCTTCTTACAAGAAAATTCCATACTGAAACTGCGCTACTTTCTCAAGTCAGCAGAGTACCTCAAGATATAGTAGTTTCACGGGTGTATCCGTCTGCTTTTTTCAATAAGGTTCAGATATTTGAAACTAGATAGCTAAGTCATTCCAAATAGTGAACCTATTTAGGAAAGCTACCGATTTAACGCGATGTGCAACTTTCCCGATTGCCCTAACCGTTCGGCTGAGCGCTCACGTCGAAGCCCTAAATCCCTCTCCCAGCGCGGGAGATGGACTTCGACTCATTTCTTGCTCCCCTTCTCCCGCCTTGGGAGTAAACCGTAGGGAGTGCAAAGCAGGGGCTGGGGGATGTAGCTCGCTTCCCCCAGGATGGGGTAACTTTAGTTGCACATCAGGTGATTTAGGAAAGCTATAGTAAAAAATATCTGTGACCATTGCCCAAATCGACCCTTTACACTTCGTCACTTTTTAGACAAAACATGATGATTAGGAGAAAACCCCACTCTTTTGCAGGAATCGTTTTGTCATCTCTGATCGGAACAGCTCAGCCTCTGTCTGTCTTGGCTCAGAGTTCACCCTCTATTGTGCCTTCGCAAAATTCCGTACCTTTTGAACAAAGAGTGCCATTACCTGAGTCTCTTCCTCCCTCATATGTTAGACCAGGCACGATTTTAGGCGATGCTTATACTTTAGGAGCAGGAGACATTGTTAGAGCTGAAATTTTTGACATTGCTCCAGAGCTAGCCCTAGAGCCACGGTACACGATTTTATTAGATGGTACGCTAAACTTACCTTGGGTTGGAAGTGTCCCTGTTCAAGGCTTGACATTAACGCAAGCGGCGGCAGCAATTTCAGCGAAATATAGTCGGTTTATCCGCAGTCCGTTAGTTACGATTAGTTTATTGGCACCTAGACCACTTAAGGTTGGTGTGATTGGAGAAGTCAATCGCCCCGGCTCTTACATTATTAGTGTCATTAGTAATGAGGTTTCTCAGACAAGCCTCAATCAAAGAACGGCATCTGAAGGCGGAAATCAGTGGCCTAGAGTGAGTCAAGCGATTCAATCGGCTGGTGGTGTGACTCAAATTGCCAATATTCGTGAGGTGAAAATTCGTCGGCTACGAACGGATCGCGAGGAAATTGTGGCGATCGACCTATGGAAGTTTTTGCGCGAGGGTGACCTCAGCCAAGATATCTTGCTTCGCGATGGCGACACTATCATCATTCCTAAAGCTGACAAGCTTGATGCAGCAGAAGCCACTCAGGTTGCGGCGAGCAACTTTTCTCCTGAAACTATTTCAGTCAGCATCGTTGGCGAAGTTACCGCTCCAGGCTCACTTAAGCTAAAACCAAATACAACTTTAAACCAGGCTATTATGGCAGCGGGTGGGTTTAGAATTGGTCGAGCCAGCAAAAAAGGAGTGGATTTAATCCGTCTCAATCCAGATGGCACAATTACACGCAACAAGTATTCGATCGATCTTGATCAAAATTTGAGCGCGGGACGCAACCCCGCCCTTCACAACAATGACATCGTTGTAGTGAATCGAACCTTCATTGCATCAGCGAATGACTTTTTGATCAACGCGATCGGTGTTCCACTCACTATTTTTGGCGGAATCTCAGGGTTTAGGAACGTATTATTTCCTAATGGAAATCGGTAATATTTCAGGATGCTCTATTCTGAAATGTTTGTTTAGTGACGAACTTAATCGACTGTAGATGAGGTAACCCATGCAAGCCGGACAAAATGCACAGAACCTAACTTTCAACGGGCAAAATCATTTGGAAGAGGCTCCATTGCCCCCCAGCGATATGGGCGGAGAAGCTGATCACAAGCCTAAAAGTGGCGGCTTTAAGGTGCGCTCTTTGGTGGGGGCTGTTCGGCGAAACATTCCAATTGTCCTAGTGCTGACCCTGCTTGGGGGCGCTGGCGGATGGGTGATGACTAGAACTTTTCCGCTGATCTACGAAGGTAGCTTTGTCGTTTTAGTTGAGCCAATTACTTCACAAGGGCGCTTATCAGATCCATCTGCCATTTCACGGGCACAGGTTCAACAAGACAATAACGGCAGCGGTATTGATTATCCAACCTTGCTTCAAGTTCTACAAAGCCCTGATAGACTCTCTAAAATAGCGAAGACTATTCCAGATAGCTATGGAGTGACGGCTGAATCCTTAGCTAGAGATTTAAAAAATCAAGATTTTACAGTTGCTCGTATTGGAACAAATCTGCTGGACTCGACGAGAACGATCGAGGTTAGTTACAGAGGATCTAATCCTGAAAAAGTTCGTTTTGTCTTAGAACAAATTGCTCAAGGATATCTCAAATTCAGTCTTGACGATCGCAAAGTGCGAACTGAGGCTGGCGTGGAATTTATTGAAGAGCAACTTCCTACCTTGCAGCAACGAGTTACGGGATTGGAAGGTCAGACGCAGGCTCTTAAGCAGCAGTATCGATTAACCGATCCAGTCCTTGAAAGTAATCAGGTGTCAGACCAGTTAAAAGGCGTGAACGACAAGAAGTTAGAAGCTGACACACTATTGCGAGAGCAGACAACCCTCTATTCTATCTTGCAAAAGCAACTTGGCTTTACTCCAAATCAGGCACTAGGAGCGGCTTCGCTCAGCCAAAATCCTCGTTATCAAGACTTGCTCACGCAGTTAAAGAAAGTGGAGGCAGTCATTGCGATTAAACTCGCTCGCTTTAGTGAGGATAGTCCTATTGTTAAAAACTTGCGCGATCAGCAAAGAAATTTAGCGCAGCTAGTTGCTCAAGAATCTCAACAGAACCTGAGTGAGTCTTCACCTGGAGTTTCAGAGAATTCTCAGATTTTGGCATTTCAAGATCCGGTACGTTTGGATCTAATTAAGCAACTGGTTCAGTCTGCTAATTTAAGTCAATCTCTGCAAGTGCGCGTACAAGAAACTGCTCGAAACAAAGCAGCATTGGAGAATCGATTAAATCAACTTCCCGCCATTACTCGGCAATACAATACGCTGCAACAGCAATTGGATATTGCGACTAAGACATTAAATCAGTTTTTATTACAGCGGGAGACATTGCGAGTTGAAGCGGCTCAAAAAGAAGTGCCATGGGAAATTATTGCCCAACCAAAACTGGTCAGCGATTTAAGGACAGGTAAGCCGATCGCGTCTCGAGGCAAAAAGGCACAGCCCATGATTCCGGGGGGCTTGGCGTTTGGCGCATTGCTGGGAGTTGCTGCGGCTTTATTAAGAGAGAAGCTCCGTAATCGATTTGTCACGGTGGCAGATTTGCAAGATGCTGTACCATTCCCACTTTTTGGGATGATTCCAAGCCAAAAAATGGGGTTGAATCTAGCAACGGATGGAATCAAGCCAAACAATTCAGAACCGTTCACAGACGCATTTTCTTCGCTGTATACCAATCTGCGATTCTTATCTTATCCACCTGTGCGATCGCTGGTTGTTGGCTCTGTGGAACCTGGAGACGGTAAAACAACGGTTGCTCTGAATCTTGCTTTAATCGCTGCCGCAATGGGGCAACGGGTTTTATTGGTGGATGCAAACCTTTGCTTCCCTCAACTGCATCTGCATTTGAACTTGCCCAATCAAAAAGGTTTAATTGATGTTCTGCAACAGCGAGTTGATGCAGCCGAGGTAATTGAGAAGATACCTGGAGACAGTAATCTGTCTGTATTAACAGCAGGTTCTGCTCAGTTTGGTGCCACTCGATTATTCGCTTCCAACGAAATGCAACGGTTAGTCAAACGATTGCAAGGTAGCTATGACCTGGTTATTTATGACAGTCCATCGTTAGATACATCAACAGATAGTAATTTTTTAACTGCACAAACCGATGGATTGTTGTTAGTAGTTAGCCTCAATAAAACAAAGCAGAGTCTTGTTAAAGAGACAGCAAGTGATCTAGAGAAATATCACTTACCAGTTGTAGGCGTTGTGGCGAACCGGATTGGCAAGAGTAAGGTTTCGCCCTATGTCATGCCAATTAGTCAACAGCAAACTTATGCGCCTGAAGCCCATCCCGCTTTTTTTGGCAAGCTCAAAGAATCAGGTAACGTAGTGCGGTAAGACTAACTTTTTTGGAGCAGGGTGATATTGCTTTAACTGAAAAGAATGTCTATAAATAGCAAGCTAATGAAGCTTCTATCTTCGTTGTAAAGGCGATGATCACTGTGTTTGTTAAGCAAGCTCGCAAAGGATAACGAACTTGGCAACGACTAATTGGCTGCTTCTGATAGTTGAAATCATTCTATTCGCAATTTCTATATTGCTTTTGATTCCAAGCCTTGTGCTAATGATTGAATGTGTTGCGGCGCTTTTTCCGCCAAAAGTGTGGCGTTGGCAAGATTCGCCACGCCCTCGTATTGCTGTTTTAATTCCTGCCCATAATGAAGCGGCTGGCATTGGAGCCACGTTAGAAACTGTGCTAGAGCAACTGACTTCTCTAGATCAATTGGTTGTAGTTGCTGATAATTGCACGGATGAAACAGCAGCAGTTGCACAAGAAATGGGGGCGATCGCGATCGCGCGATTTGATGATACGCGCCGTGGCAAAGGGTATGCGCTAGACTTCGGCATGAATTTTCTTGCCAAGCATCCGCCTGATGTTGTGGTGATTGTGGATGCGGATTGTATCGTTGCGCCCGGCGCAATCGAACAAATATCACGGTTGGCGATCGCTCGTAATCGTGCCGTGCAAGCAACTTATCTGCTAACCCAACCGGCTAAGCCCTCTCCAAAAGATGCCGTTTCGACCCTAGCCTTCACCGTCAAAAATTTAGTTCGTCCCCTTGGTCTTGCTCAGTTCGACTTGCCCTGTCCTTTAACGGGTGCAGGCATGGCGTTTCCTTGGGCAGCGATTCGCAAAGTCTCTTTGGCAAGTGGCAATATTGTTGAGGATATGAATCTTGGACTGGATTTGGCGCTAGCGGGGCATCCTGCAACTTTTTGTTATGCAGCACGGGTTACCAGCGCTCTACCCCAGCAAGCCCGTGCAGCCAAAAGCCAACGAACTCGCTGGGAGCATGGGCATCTGCAAACCATTCTGACCCAAGTTCCTCGCTTACTCAAAATGGCTCTTCAGCAGCGGCGATTTGACTTGTTTGCGATCGCCCTTGATTTACTGATTCCTCCCCTCTCCTTGCTGGTGATGCTGTGGGCTTTAGCAACGGCTGTTGCGATCGCGGCTACCCGCTTTGGCATCTCCCAGATTCCTGTGATTATGCTTGGCAGCGCCGGAGTGATGATTTTAATTGCAATTGTTTCTGCCTGGGCAAAACATTGCCGAAGAGATATCCCTGCCAAAGTGCTTTTAACCATTCCCCTGTATGTGTTGTGGAAAATTCCTTTGTACTTTAGCTTTTTGTGGAAGCCTCAAACCAAGTGGGTACGAACCGAGCGAGATAACGCTGATTCTTCTCGGTCTTGATTTCAATGTTCAGCATTTTTCGGTTTAGAATCAAGCGGCGAACTTTGATTAGATGGAACTTTACCCACCAGAAAAGCAACTTGATGCCGGATTTGCGATCGCAGCGCTGTAGATTATTACAACCTATTGTTAGGCTGCGGCAACTTTTTGCGATCGCTCTCGTCTGATTTAGAGATTCATCTTCAATAATCCACCAAAAATTTATTTGCTAACTTCTATTCACCCTAATCGCTGCTACTTTTGATTAAGATCAATCTGAAATCTATTTTTTTCACTACTTTTCTACGGTGTGTTATTCCTTTTGCAACGGAACACTGAGCCATGTCTTCTCCTTCATTA
Source organism: Leptolyngbyales cyanobacterium (assembly GCA_038250345.1). Lineage (GTDB taxonomy): Bacteria > Cyanobacteriota > Cyanobacteriia > Leptolyngbyales > Leptolyngbyaceae > ULC077BIN1. The sequence goes on along the minus strand of JBBSCL010000055.1, from coordinate 3,094 downwards.
CCCAAAAGCTTTTCAGCCCTGTTTCATTCGGAAAACAGAGACAAGGCTTCGGCATTAGTATTGCAACCGATGTCTCTGGCAATATTGGCATCTTTGGGGGTTCATGGGCTGCTCTGGTTTGGGTTGCCACTGATGTCTGCTTCGGAGCCAAACCCAGCCGATATTCAGCGATCGGTGCCCTTGGTAGAGCTTAGCCCGTTGGAACAAGCCCAGTTACCTCAAATCGCTTCTTCAACATTGTTGGGGTTACCCAAATCATCCGCAACTAATTCAATCGTGCCTAATTCATTGGCAACGGTGCCGATAAACCCTCAAACGCCTGAAGATTCAACGTCGTACTACAATGTGCCGTCTCAACCTGCTTATCCTACTGTCATTCCCTATTCGGTTTCGCCACTGAGTAAGCGATCGCTACGCAAAAGCACCGACGAAGCAAATTTAGACGCTAAAACCAAGGCTAAATCATCGGCAGAGGATACAGCGAAGCAGTCTAACCCGGAAGGAAAAGAGAACTCCGATTCATCTATCTCAGCAAAAGCAGAAGATTTATTACCGCCTAAACAGCAAGATGATCCAGGCAAGCTAGCATTACAGCAAAAGTATGCCTACAGCACGGCAAACACGTCTAAAGATGATTTTGTCAGCAACTCGACCACCCTTAGTCAAACAGTCCAGGATATTTCTAAAGGAAACATGAGCCAAGACTGGAAAAAGCTGGATGCGATGACTGCACCCTATCCTAAAGATGCTTGCCAGTTTAAACAAGATAAAAAAGCGATCGAGGGAGAGGCGTTGGTTGGGGTAATCGTACAGCCCAACGGCAAGCTAGCGGCAAAACCAGCCTTACTTGTGTCGTCTGGATTTAAGGGTTTAGATGAAGCGGCTACAGAATTTATTACCAAGCATCCGTTTGAGGCAGATAAGCAATATCGCGCATTCTACGTTCCGATTAAATTTGAATTAACTAAAACAGATTGTGTTGCAGCGGATGCCACCAGCCCCACTTCATAAAGCCTTAACCTCGACAGCTAGAAAGCATACTGATACCAAGTACGGCTGACACCAAGTGAGGTCTCAAATCCCTACTCCTCTACTGAGTTGAAACTTTGAGGAATGGTAATGATATAGCGAAAGCCTGTATCTAAATCGTTCTGGATGGTAACTTGACCGCCATGCAGTTCTACCAAATGCTGGCTGAGTAACAAGCCTACGTTTTTGCGCGGAGCTATGTCGATCTCTGCCTCCTTATCTGGCGTTAGAACATAATTCCCTGTGGTAGGGTGCGCGATCGCGGTTGTTGATCCATTAAATTTAGGAGATTCCAGACCATTGCTGACAGCAGCACCCACCAAAGAGGGTTGGGAACCCATATCGGTGCAAGGCAATCCTTCGCCTAGCCAAGGGTGAGATACCCAAATAGAAAGGTTTAAGCTAGTGTCTCGTCGAGAGATATGTAATCGTACAAGACTACCAGCCGTCGAACTTTGAATAATGCTGAAGATAAAGTGATAAAGCATCTGGCGAACTTTTTCTTTATCCAGTAGCCAAATGCGGCGACCCGGTTCTATGGTGAGATGAACTTGTTGATCTCGTCGCTGGGCAACCTGTTCTAAGGTAATGATTGCCTGCTGGCAAAGCATTTCAATGTCCACGGAAGTCAAGTTTAAAGTCTGATCAATCTCTTTCAACTCGGATAGTTCCACAATTTCATTCATCAGCGACAGTAAATATTGTCCGCTGTTGTGAATGATGTCTAGATACTCTTTCTGTTTGGTAGTGAGAGGTCCATAGATTTCACGACTTAAAACACTCGCCATGCCCATCACAGAGGTTAACGGGGTTCGCAGATCTTGGGCAAGCTGACCAAGCAGATTTACTTTTAACTGATTGGTGAGGGAAAGATCGGCTGCTTGAGCAGCATTTTCTATTGCGGTCGATCGCACCGATTGGGGTTGAGACATTTGCGATCGCTGCCGCTCAAATTCACTCATACTCCAGCGTGCCATCAGTTGCAGAAATGCCACATCTTGCTGACTAAAGTGGCGTGGCACCACGTCCATGACTGCTAAAGCCCCAATACAGTCGCCTCTGTACGTCAGCAGCGGCACACCCAAATAGGCGCGGATGCCATATTGATACACCAAAATACTGTTGGCAAACGTGGAATCAGTCAGAGCATCCGCAATCAGCAACGTTTGACCGCTATCCACAACATAGGTAGAAAAAGACTCTTGGCGATCGATTTGGCGAGTAGTTGCCAGTTCATTCATCAATCCCAAAGTGGATAAACCCACAGCCGACTTAAATCGTTCGTGCTCTCCATTGATTAATCCCAGGATGCAGATTGGCACATTAAGGGATTGAGCGGCTGTTTGAGTGGCTTCTTCAAATATTGGAATGCTGTCAGTGTTCAGCAACCCTAGCATCGTGATTACGTGCGATCGCTGCTGCTCTCGTGCTGAAGTCGTTAATCCATCAAGGCGACAAAACAATCGATTCTCTTGGCTGCTCATGCCGACCTATAGCTCCCGTGTGCGTCCGTGTATCCCTGTAAAAAAGCAAAGGTTTTTCACTACACACAGCATTCCCTCACATTCAGAAGAGTGAACGGTGAGGAGACAGGGGAGAATACTGATTTTTTGGTTTTCGTTCAGATTAAGTTGACTAAAGATGAGAAAAAATACTGATTTTCGACTTGAGCAAAAAATACGAATCCTATATTTTTGCTAGATCAGAGGCACTGGATAACTTTCTCTAATCCACTTTCTCTAACTTGCTATGGCTGAATCCAAGCGGGGTGAGCCATAAGGGATGAAATCATACGGACACCGCGAAGCTGATTTGACAGGGGCAAATGTCCTCTGGGTGCTGTTAAATCCCAGGTGAACTCCTGCGGATAGCGAGTCCAGGTGTTGCCGTTCTTCCAACCAATCTTTGTCCACAGTTTGATCCAATTTTTGCCAGCGCTGAGCCAAATTTCGCGCTGCACGGAGAAGCCAAATTTTCCGCCGGAGTGAACCAGCCATAGAGCATCGAGCGTTTGTAGGTCGATCGCCGGAAACTGCTCAGCTTCTGTAAAGTAAATCCAGTTGCG
>JBBSCL010000054.1:0-10803 GCA_038250345.1 Leptolyngbyales cyanobacterium | reverse complement strand
TTGAGAGAATATTTTTTGCATTACGCCCCGTTTATAGGTTTGTAAGCGATCGCGTTTGCGGCGGAGTTGGGTTAGTCGTGCATCTACAGCCCCCAAAAAACTAGCAATCTTTTCTTGTTCGGCGATCGATGTTGAAAAGATTTTGTATGATGAAACTTGAGGGGCTGTAAGCTGAGGAACTCCTGTACTCTCGACAAAAACATTCATTCTATTAATTTGATATTCAAAGAAATCAATGTTTAACCCCGTTTTAGGCTTAAGGACTAAAAGCCTGACAATTGGATAAAAACGATGATCTCTAGCATGAGCTATTCCAATATTTACGCCACGACCTGCAATAATAATTACATTAGGTTCGACTTTATACTCGTTTGAATACCCATATAAACCCTTATTTTTTCTGCATTGGCATATATCAGGATATTTATAAATATTGTCTGGTTCTGCTTTAACTTTATTTATATCAATATCTCCTCCCGCAGAGATGGAAAATAGTTGAGGAAGTTTGTATTCTTTCCAATCAACATCAAACTCAGGAAACCGCAACTCAGACATATTTTTGTTTAACTTCTTCCCCATTCCCCATTCCCTAATCATTTTCTTGATCTTCTTGAAAAACAGAAGGCAAAGCCCGACGACCACTGACAACCCTCAGAATTTCGATCCCATCCTCAACAATCCGATAAAAGACGATATATCCATTTAAGGGAACACCTTTGAGATTGGGATAGATAGACTCATAAGCTTTGCCACTCTGGGGAAATGAAACTAGCTGCTTACACTTACGGTTAAAATCTTCAAAGAACCTTTCACCAGAACGAACATTATTAGAAGCAAAATATTCAGAAATATCATTCAGATCTCGACTGGCTAATATGTTAATGACATAGCGCGCCATTTATGCACCTTTGAATCGCTGTAAGATGCCATCCACAAAACTCTCCCCGTCGATCGGAGGCGCTTCTTCTGAAATAGCGACAGCCGCCTGAATTTTTTCCCCAACGGACAAACTCCACTCCGTATCTGCACGTTCGTATTCTTCAAACAAACGAAGGGCAATCTCGATAACTTGCTGCGTAGACTGATATTTGCCCGCTACGATTTTTGCTTGAATCAATCTTTCTTGGTCTGGAGTTAGGGTTATATTCACAGCGATTAATCTCCTTGAGCATGATTTTTAGTTCAGCAAAACCGATTTTCCCATCCTCTAAAACGGCGCATCAATCCCCAACTCGTCACAAAAACCCTTGATCGTCGCATCAATCTCCACCATCTCGCGATCGATCTGCCGTAACTCCAACGCGATCGAGAAAATCAGTAATTTCCTGATAAAAAGCCTGCCCCTTTTCTCGGCTGCTAGCTGCTGTCACGACCAACCTTAAAGTTTCCACAAGTGAAGCGATCGTAGCATCACAAACCAAGTCAAAAAACCGACTCAAATCATCTTGGTTTTGTTGCCCGTATGCCAAAGCATTAATATAATCATTGCGGATTTGGTTGTTGATTACCACAATGGGATAGCCCGCGTGAATTAAGAGTAAATTCATTAATAATCTAGCTGTTCGACCATTGCCATCACGAAAAGGATGGATCGAAACAAACCGATAATGAGCGATCGTCGCATATGCGATCGGATGGAGTTTTAAAGCAGCTTCTGAATGAAGCCAGAGCGCAAAGTCGCCCATTAATTGGGATAGTAAATAATGGGCAGGATAACGGTAATTCGTTCCGGCTGCTATCACATCCAGCGTCCGATAACTACCTGCCTCCTCAGGATTGATTTTTCGGAGAATCAAATTGTGAATCTGTTTGATTTCCCACTCATTAATCTCCGTATCTTTTTGGGCTAAATTCTCAATATAGTCAATCGCATCTTTATGCCCAATCACTTCCAAATGTTCATCGAGCGTTTTACCCCCAATCGTAATGCCTTTCGTTAAAACTAACTCAGTTTCACTTTGGGTTAAAGTATTTCCTTCAATGGCATTAGAATGATAAGTAAATCGAACATCATAGAGCTTTTTAAGTTCAGCAACAATCGCGGGTTCAAAAGGTCTAAAGCCATCTAACCAACCTTTTAACCTGTCTATCTTCTCTAATTTAAGTTGATCATTCATCATCAAATAATTGTTGATTAAAGAAGTTAGTGAAAATTCTTCCTGTTGACCTAAAACCATTAGTTTTTGAATGAATTTCTCATACAGTTGATTGCCTCTAGTACTAACCAAAGACTGCTTTATTGTCATCCTATTTTCCTCCCGCTGGTTGGTACGGGTTTTGATTGTTTCCATCGCCCTGAATAGTCGTCCTGTTTAGTTAATAAGTCGTCTATTGTCCCATTCTCCATTCGCTAAAACGGCACCTCAATCCCCAACTCCTCACAAAAACCCTTGATCGTCGCATCAACCCCCACCATATCGCGATCGATCTGCCGTAACTCCAACGCCACTGCCGCCAAACAGATCGCCTCCTCTTCCTCAAACGTATCCACATAGCGCGGAATATTCAAATTAAAATCGTTTTCCTCAATTTCCGCCAACGGGGCGCAATAGCTATACTTTTCCTCCTCTAGCCGTTGGCGATAAGTAGCAATAATTTTGTCAACATGCTCGTCTCGCAAAAAATTCTGATTCTTTGCCTTCTCAAAATAGGCACTGGCATCAATAAACAACACATCTTCCGGCTGCTCTCGACACTTCTTCAACACCAGAATGCAAGTGGGGATGCTCGTGCCATAAAAAATATGGGCAGGCAACCCAATCACCGCGTCCAGCCAATTCCGCTCTTTGATGAGATACTGGCGGATTTGCCCCTCTGCCGCCCCGCGAAACAAAACCCCGTGCGGCAACACCACCGCCATCGTGCCGTTTTCATCCAGGTGATGCAGCATGTGCTGCACAAAGGCAAAATCAGCCTTAGGAGAGGGCGCTAACCTAAAGCGATCGTCTGACTCAAACAGCTTATTGGCACTCCACTGCGCCGAAAACGGCGGATTTGCCACCACTGCCTCAAACCGCATTCCCTCATGCTGCGGATGTTCCAGCGTATCCTCTTGCCTGAGATCAAAATTACGATAATGCACCCCATGCAAAATCATATTCATCCGCGCCAGGTTATAGGTCGTGCGGTTCATCTCCTGCCCATAAAAATCCTCAACAGATTTCACTTCCCGCGCCACCCGCAGCAGCAGAGAACCCGACCCACACGTAGGGTCATAAACCGACTTCAGCCGCTCCTTCCCCGTCGTCACCAGCTTCACCAACACCTTAGAAACCTGCTGCGGCGTGTAAAACTCCCCCGCCTTTTTCCCGGCACCGCTGGCAAACTGCCCAATCAAATACTCATAGGCATCGCCCAGCACGTCGATTTTCGGTATCTCCCAACCGAAAATCGATCTTATCCAGATGCACTAAAATCTTGGCAATTAAGGCATTCTTCGCTTTCGGAGTCCGACCCAACTTGGTCGAAGTTAGATCCAAATCCTCAAACAAGTGATCAAAATCTTCCTCACTCTCCTTACCCATCGTCGATCGCTCAATGCTGTTTAGCACCTGGGTCAGATCATCCAAAATAAAATTGGACGACTCAAAATCCTCATCGGCTAAATTTTCTTCGTGAGCTTTTTTCGCCCCCAATGCTCGCTCTGCCAAAGCACTAAACAATTCCGATGGCTTGAGAAAATAACCCAACTCCGCGATCGCCTCCTCCGCGATCGCCGCCAAATACTCCTGCCTCTCTGCCGACGACTCATCAATTTCTAGAAAATTAATCCCATCCTCAGCCAAAATCTCATTGGCGTAAAGATGCTGACGCTCCGACAGGTATTTATAAAAAATAAACCCTAAACAATAAATCCTAAACTCATCGGCGTTCATCTTGCCCCGGAGCGAGTCGGCAATATTCCACAGTTGAGTTTCTAATTTTTTCTTTTGGTCGTTCGTCATTGATTTCTCGTGCTATCTCTCGTGCTGCGCGATCGCTGTTACTACCGATCGATATTGTCCAAAGCACAGTATAAGCTCAAGCAATCTAAACTAGGACTCACGCAAATCAACCGAAATTTGCCCCCCAACCCCCAATTTTGGGAGCGTTAGAGATCAAAGTCCCCCAGAATTGGGGAATTTAGGGGCGAGTGCGTAAGTTCTACAATTTCATCTCAACAATAACAATAGGTACTTCGACGCATGACAAGTTGCAGTGGTAATATACATAAGTTCAACTAGTTCCCGTTTCCTTTAACAACGTTGCCTCATGAAATCTTCTGGAATGCGTCGTTTCCTTCATATTGCTAGTTTGGCATCCTTGTCGATTCTGGTTGCTTCCAGCGTCTTCAAGCCCGAAACTTTATCGGCGCAGGAATTGCCAACCGGTCCAAACCAGGCAAGACCCATTGATCCCAATGCTCCCAACGTTGTCAGCCCTACCAGCCAAGAAACTGGGATTCTCAGCTTGCAAGGCGGCACAAAGCTGATGCAAGAAGCAAACGGTGCCGTTTCTTCCCAAAATTATCCTCTAGCGCTGAAAAAGTTTCAGGAAGCACGTCAAGTTTTTAACCAACTCTCCAACTTTTATCAAGAGCTAGCAGGCAGTTTTTCTGGAATCGATAACCGCATCGCGGATGGGCACCGCCGCAAAGCATTAGAAACCGCTGAAATGCGAGACAACTCAACCTATCAACTAGCCTTAGTGCATCGCGCTCAAAACCAATCAGAGCTAGCGGTTCCCTTGCTGGTGCAAATTATTCGGAGCCAACAGCCCACTCGTGATCTCGGTAAAAAGGCTTACCAGCAGCTTTTTGAACTTGGCTTTGTAGATTCTCCTTTTCCTCGACCGCGTGCCGATAGCGCTGCACCCGCTCCTACCTCTGCCAAACCTCTGCAAAACAAGTGACTGTTAAGCATCAAACTGCTTCTAACTTGCTGCTTTTAACTGGTAACTTTTGCTTTCTCGCTTTCGGCTTTGGAGGATTTTAAGCAAAACCTGAAGTAAACACATCAGATTAAGTTCAAAAGATTAAGTTCAAATCGTTCAACTAAATCGTTAAAATAGTAAATTAAGTCACTCAACAAGATAAGGAGGGTCAATGGTTAGCCCCGATCAGGTTGAAGCCATGATTAAGGTTGAGATCCCAGATGCTCAGGTTCAGGTTTTGACAAGCGATGGCGAACACTATGAAGTGATTGTGGTATCTCCAGTGTTTGAGGGAAAGCGGCTGGTTCAACAGCATCAGCTTGTCTACAATGCCATTCAAACTGAAATGTTGAGTGGAGCGATTCATGCGATGGCGGTTAAAACCTACACACCTCAAGCATGGGAATTTTCTAAGCAAGCTGTTTAGCTTAGTGGATCATCCAAATATTCAGCGTTTGATAGTCAATAACCCATTACCTAAGTAAATTTATGACTCCAGTAACTAAAGCACGGATTGACAGCTTGCTCAAAGACAATAAGGTGATGGTTTTTATGAAGGGGAATAAACTTATGCCCCAGTGTGGTTTTTCAAACAACGTCGTTCAAATTCTCAACGTTTTGGGCGTTCCGTTTGAAACGATTGATGTGTTAGCAGACTCTGAAATTCGAGATGGAATCAAAGAATTTTCTAGTTGGCCCACTATTCCTCAAGTGTATGTGAATGGGGAGTTTGTCGGAGGTTCTGACATCCTGATTGAGCTTTACCAAAAAGGTGAATTGCAGCAGATTGTAGAAGTGGCAATGGCATCTTGACAATCGCGATTGGAAGACAGCGATCGCTAATCGCATTTCATCACAAAAATCCCCTTTGTTTAGCTTGACAAAGGGGATTTTTTTGCTATTCAGTAGTAGCCGCGCTCAACTTCTGGCTCTGGTTTTTCAAAGTTAGAAACATCGTAGAGATAGCGAGTAACTTCTTCTTCTAATCGATGAATCAGATACGCCTCAAGAGTATTGGCGTGCCTCAATGCGGCAAGGTAACCATCAAGATATAGCCGTAGATCGTCAAATCGATAGCCTCGGCTCCACAGGTCAACTAGAGCGTCAGTTAACCGTTGGTAATACCGGATTGTTAAAGTGTCTTGCAACATAGTGTGGTGTGAAAAGCGCCTTTATGAGAGCAGTTAATTGCTGTCTTCCCACTAAATGAGATTAAGCTGATTCCTATTGTGTGATCGTCTAATCCAGTTTAATAACTCTATCTTAACTTTAATGAATCAAGTTCTTATGGCTTTTTGATTAAGCCGTTAGAAAGATTTTTTAGCATGTATCAGGATAGAAAGGCGCATCCGCTTGAGTAACGCTGATTACAAATCTGAGTAATCGTCTCTGTTACATTAAGGACACCAATCGGAAGGAAATCGAGACTGAGTGGTAGCTTTTTGTATCCAGATTGTTGAAGGAAACCCCCACCTGCGATCGCTGCTGGGGTGGCATTTGCAGCAGGCTGGTTCAACGGTTTATCAATCTGCTGATATTCGCCAAGCGATGGATGTATTTCAGCATCGCCAGCCCGGTTTGGTGATTTTAGATTCTGAATTGCCCGATGGAGATGGGGTTGAGTTTTGTCGTTGGTTAAGGCAACAGCAGTCCTTAATTTTGATGCTATCCGCTCGAAATGCCGAAGCCGACATTGTGGAAGGTCTACGGGCGGGTGCAGATGATTATTTAACTAAACCGTTTGGAATGCAGGAATTTCTGGCGCGGGTAGAGGCTTTAACCCGTCGCCGAATTGCGCCGCCACCGCCTATTTCATTAGATTGTGGCGACCTGAAAATTGATTTGGTTCATCGCCGGGTTCTATTTAGAGACGAAGTAATTGATCTAACTCCTCAAGAATTTAGTCTTTTATACGTGTTAGCACAAGCGGAAGGTTTACCGCTGAGTCGCTCAGAATTGCTGCGCCGAGCTTGGCCTGATGCGATTGATAACCCTCGCACAGTTGACACCCACGTATTATCATTGCGAAAAAAGGTGGAAACTGATCCACGTCAGCCCAACTTAATTCAGACCGTTCGGAACGTGGGTTATCGCCTAAGTTTGGAAAGTCTGACTCCCAATGCGCCGCCGCCAGCAAATGGTTATTCCAGCAATCGTCGTAAAGCTTTAGTGCAGTCATCCTTCTAATGCAATGTCCAACTTTCCCGATCGCCCACCTTGCGGGAAGCAAGCTACACCCTAAATCCCTCTCCCGCTCTAGGAAAGGGACTTTGACCTATTCGTTTCCCCTTCTCCACCAGGAGAAAGGACTGGGGGTTGTAGTGCCCTTCCGTAGACTAGGCTGACTTTGGTTGCACATCAGGTCTTCTAAAGAATGGCAGTGCCCGATCGCGCTTCTCAAAGGGCAATGCCATCACTTAAGGCTCAGTGATTAATGCCAGATTATCTCGATGAACCACGGTTTCTGGACAGGAGTACCCTAGAATCTGTTCAATTTGATCGGATTGATGCCCTTGAATTTTTTTCAGTTCCACAGTTCTGTAATTCACCACTCCGCGCGCAAACTCTTCGCCGGAACGATCGCATAAGGCGATCGCATCTTGGCTTTCAAACTCGCCCTCCACTTGAATAATTCCGGCAGCTAGCAAAGATTTTCCAGCATGGCGAATCGCTTGGACAGCGCCTTCATCTAAATAGAGCTTGCCCATAGGCACTAATCCGTGGGCAATCCAGCGCTTACGGGCGTTGGCAGGGCGGGGCTGCGGTTCAAACTGGGTGCCGATCGCTTCGCCTTGCAAAATCTTTTCAATATTTTGAGCAGCCCGCCCATCGGTAATCACCGTTCGCACTCCCGCACCTGTGGCAATGTTGGCTGCCGAAATTTTGGTGATCATGCCGCCCGTGCCCCAACTAGAGCCGCGATCGCCCACCTGCACTTGTAATTCCTTCAGGTCATTCAGCCGATGCACCACCGAAATAGGTTTTGCATCAGGATTGCTGCGGGGGTCAGCAGAATATAAGCGGTCAACATCGGTAAGCAAAAAAAGCCAATCTGCTTTGACCAAACTTGCCACCAGTGCCGACAAAGTGTCGTTGTCCCCAAACTTAAGCTCGTCTACTGCCACCGTGTCGTTTTCATTGACGATGGGAATTACGCCCAACTGCAATAGTTCCTGAAACGTCTGCTCCACATTGATATAGCTACTTCGCTGCACCAAATCTCCACGAGTCAACAATACTTGGGCGATCGGCTGCTGTAACACGCTAAACAAATCATCGTATACGCGGATCAATCGCCCTTGCCCAACAGCGGCAACCGCTTGCTTTAAAGTAATGCTTCGGGGACGCTCTGTTAAACCCAACCGGGCACAGCCTACCCCAACTGCGCCTGAAGAGACTAAAACAACTCGATAGCCTTGATGGCGCAATCGGCTCAGGGTCTCTACTAAGGTTGCAATAGTTGACAATGCCAAGCTGCCCGTGTCTGGCTGAGTCAAGCTGGAGGTGCCAATTTTAACCACAATAGTTTGGGACATGAAGCAGCTAGAAAAGATCAGGAGTTTAGATAAGATAAAGCGCCAACCCCTTGTTAATTGGGAATTAGCGCTCCATCTAGTATTTATAAGAATGTATTTTTAAGGTCTTTATTTAGCTGACCTTATTTAATCTTTTACAAGAATGCCAGGAAAGTTCGAGATTAAAAGATTTCATAATATTTTCTTTATGTTTTTTCAGCCCAATAACTATATAGTTTTATGAGTTTCTCTCAGGCAGAGATTTGGTGGTCAGGGAGGCACCCAATGCTTGAGAAAGCCAGACTTCAAAGGCGTGAAAAGACGATTTTCGAGGATCAAAATCGGGATGGATCATCGGTTCCACGAGGATGGTAAACATGCCAAGACGGTTGCCTGCCAAAACATCGGTAAACAGGCGATCGCCCACCATCCCCACTTGCTCTGGTGGTAAGCCCATAGACTCAACAGCTCTTCGCACCTTACGCCGAGAGGGTTTAGCAGCACCCGAAATGTAGGGCAAGTCTAGGGATTTGCCAATGCGACGAATGCGAGCTTCACTCACATTGTTACTGACCAGCCATAGCTTTGCGACTTGCTGCACCTCTTTGACCCAAGGCAAGAGTTCTTCAGATATTTGAGCAGCCCGAAGCGGCACCAAGGTTTCATCCACATCTAGGACTAAGCCTTTAAGTTGATGAAGTTTCAGCAGTTCGGGCGTGATCTGAAGAATGGTGCCCGGAATCACCAGGTTGGGCTGTAGAAGTTTGCTCCAAAACATAGAAAGTTGTTTTAAATAAGTAGTTTGGCAAAAAATAATTCTTAGAGTGTGAAATTTATTTTAGAAGCTAATATTAGCGTGCCCATATTGGAGAATGTGTGAAAGCTTATTGGGTGGAAGATTTTGTGGCATCTCGCTGATCGTGAATAGCGTTTTGGGCGGTCTGATGCTCTGCTAGGGTACGGCTGAAGACGTGGGTGCCGTCATATCGGGCAACAAAGTAGAGATAATCGGTGTTTTCTGGGTTGAGAGTTGCCTCCAGGCTAGCTTTACCAGGGCTGGCGATCGCGGCAGGGGGCAAGCCCGAATTGACATAAGTATTGTAGGGATGAGGCGTTTCCACCTCGCGGTACAGCAACGGACGATCAGGCGTTTGTTTAATGCCAAAGGCATATTCAACCGTGGGATCAGAAGCCAAGGGCATCTCTTTCCTTAAACGATTCGTGAATACGCCGGCAATTCGATTACGCTCTTCTGGCACTACGGCTTCTTTTTCGACAATGCTTGCCAAATTGACCCATTGCGCCAAGGTGAGAGATGTGCTGTCTTTTTGCTGCTGATAAATGGGTAATGCCACTTGTTCAAAGCGATCGAGCATTTGCTGAATCACGGCATCGGGCTGAACGGGCGACGCGATTTGATAAGTATCTGGAAAAAGGTAGCCTTCTAATCGTGGAAAACCGGGCACTGGACTGGTGGCTGGCAACCAAGGATACTGGGCTACAGAAACGCGATCTGCCGCCGCCAAAAAGTCCTTAGCGGAGAAAAAGCCTTGCTGCTCAAAGTATTGCGCCATTTCACCCATAGACCAGCCTTCTGGAATCGTGAAGCTAAGCTGCGTTACGTTTCCAGACCAAATTGTGTTGGCGATTTCTGGCAAAGACTGAGTTTTTGAGAGTTGATAAGTGCCCGCTTGAAACCCACCTTTCGCGTCTTGAAACGTCGTCCAACGAGTCCACAGGCTCCAAGCTCTGGCTGACCGAATTAGCCCTAGAGTTGCTAAATCTTGCCCAATTTCTTGAGCGGATGTGCCCGGAGCAACGCGCAGATTAATCGGTTTGGCATCCGCTTGAGCGGAACTGGAGGCGCTAGGGGCGGTTGTGATCACCCACCAGTTCCAGGTTTGCCAGGTTGCTGTTCCTAACAGGGCTAGGGCGATCGCGAAGAAAAGTAAACCTTTGGGAAATCGTTTAGCCATAAAAAGGGTATTCATCCTAGCTGTGATCACAGCAGTTTGAGATAGAAAAAACGATCGCGGCGAACTTTATGCCAGCCGCGATCGCCATTTTCCTAGTTCGAGTCGAGATCATCAAAAAGCTGGTCTTCAATTTCAGCGAGTAGGGGCTGAAGTTTTTCTAGCTCTTCCGGCGAAAGTAGGCGAGGCTGGTTGTTTGCATCCATCCGCGCCAAGATGAAAAATGGATCAAGCGGGGCATAAACCGCAAATTCCTTTTCCTCACGGTAAAACCGAGCTAAGAGTTGCAATTCTTCAACATCCTCTTCGTCTGTTTCGGAAGTGATTTCAATAAATTCGTCTTCGTCTTCCAAATCAGGCAGGTCTCCCTCTACTGTTAATACAACCGCCGTCCTTTTCAGAGT
>JBBSCL010000053.1:0-10910 GCA_038250345.1 Leptolyngbyales cyanobacterium | reverse complement strand
ATTTCGGCAACAGCTGAATCTGGAGCGTGAGCATGCCCAGCAAACGCTCGACCAAGAATGCGATCGCGCCCAAAAAGAACTTGAGCATGCGCACGATCGCGCCCAGCAGGTACTCGACCAAGAACGCGATCGCGCTCAGCACTCAGAAGCCGGATGGAACGAGTCGAAAGGACAGGTTGAAGCGCTACAGATCCAGATGACGCAGCGAGAGCAAACGTTTCAGCAAGAGCTAGCTCAAGAACAAGAACGCATCCGTCAGCTAGACATTCAGAAGCAGAGCGCAGCAAGCCAAGTCGAAGCACTCCGGATTCAGCTTGCCCAGCGAGAGCAAGCTTTTGTTCGAGAACGCGATCGCGCTCAGGCACTACAAAGTAAATTGAGCCTTATTCAAAATAGATTGAGCATCGTTCGAGACAAAAACGGAACGCTCAACAAGCGGGCTAATCAGGCTCGTAGAGAAGCAAATCAATTCAATCAGGAGTTAACGTCGGTTTACTCCAGCCTGTCGTGGAAGTTTGGCGCACCTCTGAGAATCAGCAAGCGAGCTGCCAAAAAGGTTCTGCGGCTCTTAGGGGTGATTCCAACTCCTGCGGCTCCACCGCCAGCGTCTTTGAATAAGCCAAAGGCAAAAGCACGCAGGGAAAAAATCCTGTAGGAACAAAAGAACCCGACTATTCTGATCGGTTTGGCAGGGTCTACGTCCTCCAAACGGATCAGAAAAAATTGAGATATCGAAGCGCAGTTTTGAACAGATCTCCTGCGTGAATCGTTTTCCGATTTCGCCGGGAAACGATTCACGCCATCAAAAGGGCATTCATGCAGAAGGTCTAATGAAAACAATCTGAACGATAGTCTGTCTAGAAGAGCTGCTATTATTACTTGGAATTCAACCTAGAATTATTTTGCCTTAGATATGTTTATTTCGTTTGCTCAGCAGTTTGAGGATGTTTTACTCTGGCGTGCGCTCAAGCATATCGAAAAGGGTTTTTATATTGATATTGGCGCTCACGATCCCGAAATATGTTCAGTCAGCAAAGCGTTTTATGACCACAACTGGCGAGGTGTGCATGTAGAACCAATGAGGAAATTTGCGAACTTGCTCCGAGAGCATCGCCCAGATGAAATAGTGCTAGAGGTCGCGATCGCTGAGCAAAGTGGCATTATTACGTTTTACGACATCCCCGATGGGCTATCCACAGCAGACCCCACGATCGCTGAGGGGCACCGCAATCAAGGTCTTGTCATACAGGAGATGATAGTGCCATGCATCCCGCTATCTGACGTATTAGAACGCTATGGTGATCGCGACATTCATTGGCTCAAAATCGATGTAGAAGGGTTTGAACAAGAGGTGTTGAAGGGTTGGAGAGTCTCGTCGGTTCGCCCCTGGATTGTTGTTGTAGAAAGCACATTGCCAAATACCCAGATCGAAACGCAGGGCACATGGGAAGTTCAACTGTTAGAGCGAGGTTATACACCAGTTCTGTTTGACGGACTCAACCGCTACTACGTCTCTGAACATCACCCAGAACTGCTAGAGGCATTGCAATACGGCCCAACGGTATTTGATCAATTTGCCTTTAGCCCAAATGTTCCTCACGCATTCACCGCTCTAATTTGGCAAGAACTCGACCAAGAACGCGATCGCGCTCAGCACTTAGAAGCCGGATGGAACGAGTCGAAAGGACAGGTTGAAGCGTTACAGATCCAGATGACGCAGCGAGAGCAAACGTTTCAGCAAGAGCTAGCTCAAGAACAAGAACGCATCCGTCAGCTAGACATTCAGAAGCAGAACGCAGCAAGCCAAGTCGAAGCGCTCCGGATTCAGCTTGCCCAGCGAGAGCAAGCTTTTGTTCGAGAACGCAATCGCGCCCAAACGCTGCAAAGCAAGTTAAATATTGTCCGAGACAAAAACGGAACGCTCAACAAGCGGGCTAGCAAGGCACGTAGAGAAGCGAATCAATTCAGTCAGGAGTTAACGTCGGTTTACTCCAGTCTGTCGTGGAAGTTTGGCGCACCTCTGAGAATCAGCAAGCGAGCTGCCAAAAAGGTTCTGCGGCTCTTAGGGGTGATTCCAACTCCTGCTGTTCCACCACCAGCGTCTTTGAATAAGCCAAAGGCTAAAGCGCACAACGGTAAATTAAAGGCTAAAACTGCCCAATCAGGTCAGCAATTGAAACCTGCCTTGGGTGCAGCAATACCTGGGGGTGAATCAGCTGATACCTCTGGTCTAGCGGCTGAGCTGAATCAGGTTTCTAGTTCAACTCAGCAGGTTTATCAACGTCTCATGCAAGCCCGTCGCCCCGGCCAGCAAGATCCCGATTGAGGAAGAGCTTTATGAGAATTGTTCTGGATTTACAATCGACCCAGGCTCAACTTAGCGCTGGCGATGCCTCCAGTCAGGCCGCGATCGCACTGGCACAGGCGATCGCTCGCCATCGCCGCCATCATGAGGTGCTGATTGTCGTGAGCGATCGCTTTCCAGACACCATTGACCCAATTCGCGCCTACTTTGCCCAACTGGTTTCAATCGACAGTATCCGCGTTTGGCAAGCTCCACCCTGGACAATGCCTGGTCAGCCCCATCAGAACTGGTATCAGAAATCAGCCGCGCTCATTCGAGAAGCTTTTCTGGTTCGTTTGCAGGCTGACATTGTCCACATTACGCTTCCATTTCCAGCCGAAAGCGTAGCCGAAAGCAGGATAGATCAGGCTGTCATCAGCATTGGCGAATTTACTCAAACGCTCCCTACGGTTGTTACGTTGCTTGGTACGCCAGGAAGCGATAATGAACCGTCGCTGTCGCTCCAGCAGAGGCTAGCACCGATCAAATCGGCTGACCTATGGTTGACGGTTTCCGAAGCGGTGCGCCAGCAGGGAATTCACGCTGGGGCACTGTCGCCTGAACGGGTTAGGAAGCTGTTGGCCGCAGAGCCTGATGCTGCTTCTGTTGCTGCTGATCAAGAGAATACGGCTCCAACAGAAGCACCCGATATTGACTGGGATATTGTGGCTCAAAGGGCGATCGCCGCCTTTGAACATCTACACAGCCCTCAACAGTCATCACCGCCCGCAAACTTGCCAGCCACCACTCGCAAGCCCAAACTAGCCTACATTTCGCCGCTCCCTCCCGAAAAAAGTGGCATTGCCGATTACAGTGCCGAATTGCTGCCAGAACTATCTCGGCATTACGATATTGACGTGATTGTGGCTCAAGAAACGATTGCAGATTCTTGGATCAATGCCAATTGTGCCGTGCGTCAGGTCAACTGGTTTAGAGCCAATGCCCATCGGTATGATCGAGTGCTCTACCACTTTGGCAACTCACATTACCACCAGCACATGTTCGATTTGCTGGTGCAAATTCCCGGCATTGTGGTTCTGCATGACTTTTACTTGGGTCATGTTGTGGCAGGGATGGATCTACAAGGGATAAATCCTCATAGGTGGACTCGTGAACTGCATCACGCCCACGGCTATGCCGCAGTCCAAGAGCGCTTTCATACGCAGAATATGGGTGATATAGCCTTCAAATATCCCTGTAACTTAAGCGTATTGCAACAGGCGATCGGCGTGGTGGTTCACTCTAACTTTGCTCGCCAGTTAGCAGAGCAATGGTACGGCCAGGGTTGGTCTCAACATTGGGGGATTCTCCCAATGTTGCGGGTTCCTGCGGTGTCTGTCAATAAGAGTGTTGCCCGTCAAGCCTTGGGTCTAGCAGACGATGCATTTGTAGTTTGTAGCTTTGGCATGTTGGGTTCTATTAAGCAAAACAATCGGCTGCTTGATGCTTGGCTGGCTTCGGCGCTAACCCAGGAGAAGAATACTTTTCTAATATTTGTGGGAGAAAACACCACGGACGATTACGGTGAACAAATACTTAAAACCATAGATAACAGCGGTTTAGCTGCTCAAATCCGCATCACTGGATGGACAGATTCAGCTACCTTTCGCCACTATTTAGCTGCCGCTGATGTAGCTGTACAGCTTCGCTCTAGATCTCGCGGGGAAACCTCAGCCGCTGCACTCGACTGCTTGAACTACGGACTACCAACGATTGTTAATGCCTGTGGTTCGATGGCTGAATTACCGATTGATGCCGTTTGGATGCTACCAGAGGACTTTAGTGACGCAGACCTCACTCAGGCGATCGAGGTGCTGTGGAAAAACCCAGACAAACGACAGAGTTTGGGAAATCAAGCGCAGCAGTTCCTTCATACGCACCATGCCCCGCGTGACTGTGCTGCTCAGTATGCCACCTTGATTGAAACCTGCTATCAAAACGCTGAAACTTCCTCATTTGGCCTGACTCAGCGTATTACCACGTTAGAAAATGCACCTAATAATTCTGCATCGTGGCTAGATGTTGCCGGGTCAATTGCTCAATCTCTGCCGCCTCAGAAAGCAACTCGACAGTTGTTTATAGATGTTTCGGCAATTTGTCGCACGGACCTGAAAACAGGGATTCAACGAGTCGTGCGATCGCTTCTACTGGAATGGCTACACAATCCACCCGAGGGATACCGAGTAGAACCCGTCTATTTCACCGCAGAATCAGGTCGGTGGCAGTGTCGCTACGCTCGACAGTACACACTCAATTTACTAGATTGTCCGGCGCAGATGCTAGCAGACGGGATCATTGAACCCCAGCCAGAAGATATTTTCTTGGTCGCAGATCTATTCGCAGGATACATTGTCGCAGCAGAGAAGGCAGGTCTTTTTACATGGCTCCGCAATAGCGGCGTGGGTATATATTTCACAGTCTATGATTTGCTACCAATTCTGCAACCCCATGTCTTTCCTCCCGAAGCTAACCAAAATCATTTAGCTTGGTTACAAACTATTGCTCGCGTAGCCGAGGGGGCTGTATGCATCTCTAAAACGGTTGCAGATGAATTGGCAGAGTGGATCAACATCAATCGAGCTGACTGCCTAAACCCCTTCAAAATTGGCTGGTTTCACCTTGGTGCAGATATTGAATCGTCTGCTCCTACCAAAGGCTTGCCCAATGATGCTGAATCACTGCTCAACCTCCTGTCGAGACAACCCAGTTTTTTGATGGTAGGCACGATAGAACCCCGTAAAGGCCACAGTCAAACGTTGTCTGCATTTGAGCAACTTTGGGCGCAAGAAACAGACATTAACCTGGTCATTGTAGGCAAACAAGGCTGGATGGTAGATACCTTAATCGAACGGTTGAGCCACCACCCAGAATTGGGCAAGCGGCTGATCTGGCTAGAGGGTATTAGTGACGAATATTTAGACAAAGTTTATGCCGCTTGCACCTGTCTGATACTGGGCTCAGAAGGCGAGGGGTTTGGGTTGCCGCTAATTGAAGCAGCTCAGCGAAATTTGCCGATTATCGCTCGTGACATTCCCGTGTTCCGCGAAGTAGCAGCACAGCACGCCTTTTATTTCAAAGGACTTGAGCCAGAACAATTAGCTGCTGTCATACAACATTGGCTGACACTATATGCAAACGCAACTCATCCTTTGTCTAATGCAATGCCCTGGCAAACCTGGAAGCAGAGCGCGGAGCAAGTTTTACTCAACATACTTAGGGACGAATGGCTACATATCGTTCAACAATGCTCTTCTGTTGAGAACCCCAAAAATGTTATTGAAGGAAGTCATTAGAGAAGCAGCTATTTGGTAATGAGTTGTACTCTCTGGGTGGATGAGTCAGATGTTTTTATTGCTGCGCCATCCCGTTTTCTTGATCCTCGCGATCGCACCCCCAGAACTCATATCAATCCCACATAAAGTTGAATATAAATAATTTCTGAAGCCTCTGCTGGTAGGAGATCCATTATGCCCAAGCTCATATCTGATTGATACTATATATTTCTATTGGCTCAGAAATGTTAAACGGTTAATTGAAATTCCTAGTTTGCGGGTATCTGCTGAAACTCCTAGTTCCTGGGGAGACTTTGGATCAAGGATATTGAATGTTAGTGACAACGGAGTTTGCTGTTGAGCAACAGCTTTAGGAATTTGAAAGATATAGTTTTTTAAGAGAGGCTTCCCTAACTCAAATGTCCAAGTTGTAATCGGTTCCCCATTAACCCTGACTTCCACAGTTTGCTGAGGATTGCGCTCAGTTAAGAAAACATCTTGAATGCTTGCTGAGACTTTAAATCCTGAAGGGGAAATAGATTGAAATGGAAGATCGAGCCTTGAACGGGAGCCATCTGTCCAAGTGCCTTGTGCCTCTGGAATTGACCACCCTTCCTCTTGATAAAGGATTGAATTTGGATAAGTAATTGAAGTTTCACCTTTCTCACCCCTTTCGTCAAAGAAGAAAAGGGTGAAATTTGAAGTTGGGAATAGAGTAGAGTTTGACTTCAAACCAATCTGATTTTTATCGATATAAACAGGAACAAGCCTTGGTGATGGAACTTTGTGATACTGAGTATGCTTAAAGTTTATTTGTGCTTCAGAATTTCCTGTTGGGCCTAATCGAAGAACTGCACAGGGAGGAGAAACTCGTGAGGGATGACTATCTGCGTTGATGCGAGCAGAGGAGTTAGTCACACCCACGCTCTGAAAGTTCGCCTTATATTGATGCTGGTTTAATAGTGCCCAGATAGGATACTCATACAAGGCTCTTGCTGTATCTGAATAGATGCCAATATCTCGACATTGATAAGACAAAACGATATCTGCTGCGGCTTTGTAAGACATTCTAAGATGAGGAGAGTTATTAAAGTATTGAATCTCTCTCGATGTTTCTATACTGCTTTTTTCCAAGGGAGTTAAAATAAAGTTTTTGTTCTGAAAAATTGGTTTTGTACTGCTAAAAACTATAGAAGGAAAAGCCCCGAAGCAAAGGGTGACTACCAATAAGTACATCAAGATTCTGTAAGTAATTGCTACAGAGAATATAGTTCCAATAAAAGCTGAAAACAGAATCAGGGCTGGTAGCTGATATCGGTTTCCTGAAAGGTGCCAACGGATCAGAAACGAAAATAGAAAATAGCCAGTGCTCAAAGCAATTAAATAACTATTCAAAATCTTGGAACGAATTCGCTTGTGCCTTAAATAAAACCCAATTGAGAACAAAATAAATAGTAAATGTAGAGGATTCGATGCAATAGCTTCATGTAGCCTAATAGGAAAAGCTAATTGCATTTCAAATGGATCACCGTACATTGATGTACGTGGATCAGACAGATCGAGTCCAATGGCTTGATGCAGTATGGTAAGCAGCTTCAAAACAGTGTCGTTGAAGGTCTGATTAGGAATAGCAATATTGATGGCAATGTTTTTGCTTAGAATCGAAATAAAGCTAGCCAAGGTGAGTAGTGTGTTTCGGGTGACATCGCCTGTAACTCCCAAAGGGCTACCTAAGACTGTATAGTTGCGCCACCAGTAGCCAAAATTAAGGAAAAGTACAACTAGACCGCTAGCGACGAGAGGAGTCAAAATTCTTTTGCTTCGGCTGTGAACCAAACTTCCCATAAACAGCAAATAAAATGGAAAGCTATATAAATAAGCTATGGGTTTAGTGAGGATACTCAACCCTAAACTGCCACCGATTTCTAAAGTTGTTCTCAGTGTGTTAGGTTGCGTCAGTTCCCGCAGCACATCACTAACAAAGCACGTTAGCCAGAAGGTCATAACGTAGTCATTTTGAGCCGTTGAAGATTCAAGAATTCCAAGAGGAATGGTCACGCACACCACTGCTGACAGGGTTTGCCCTATTGGCTTTGCCCCTAGCTGCCTCGCGATATAAGAAACACCAATAACACTGCCAATCATGCTAAACCACTGCACAGAATTCGCCAGATAATCCCCGCCACTCAAAACTTGTAAGTGAAGATTAATAAAACTGGCTAAAGGTGGAAGGTCAAGCTGGTGGGTGACATGAGTTGGATAATGTTGCACATTATGGTTCTGTATCCAGTTGACCACCCGCGCCATGTGATAAAACATTGAATCTCCCTCATTGGGGGGAACAACAATGGCAAGCAGACCAGTTGGCAGAACGATTAGGGCAATGATGGCTAGTGAGAACCGAATGAATATAGGAACTGCAGCAATATCAGCCCAGAAGATAGCTTGAGAACTTCTTTTATCTCGTCTGGTCTGATTAGCTTTGGAATATCGTTTCTGATATGTAATAGCCAAAATAGTGCCAATAATAAACCAAGCCCCTAAAATGCCTAGAAACGTAATCCAGGAAAATAAGCTAAGCGTTTCAGTAATCAGTGTGAGGATACAGCCCCAGGCAATAGAAGCTGAAAGTAGCGATCGCCGCCAGTCATCATTCTCTTGGCGAAAGATTAAAAATAAAATTACCCAAGAAATAACAGGAAGTAGGGCAAATAAAATCATTGTAATTTAATACCTTGCAGATTCATTGGCATCGGATTGAACCTTTTCTTTCCTGGCGGTAAAAATACTTAGTGATCAATGGTTTTATATTATTGAGCCAACAGATAATTAATCCATATCAATGGATGGGGAGCATGTCACCCTTTTTGGTAGAAAAATCAAACCCCCGAAATGCGCTCTACCATTGACACGGGTTTACTGGCTTTTGATTTTCTCTGGAAAAGGATGACATGCTCCCAATGGATGTGGCGTAATGCCAGCCCTTTAAAAAGTTAAATAGAGTTAAGAAACCGACAAAACAGGAAACAGTCAATTAGACAGAACAAGAAGGAATCCCGTGGCTAGAAAACCAGAAAAAGTCCTCACAAATTAGGTCTAACTCCCAATCATCTAGTGGAACATTAGAAGGTATATCAAAAGTAAGTGTAAGATCAAGGGCTTTTTCAGGAATAAGAGTTTGTGGTATTGGATGTCGCTCTAGCGCTTCTACAAAAGAAGCTGTACCTGGAGTTCCGCGCCTCAAGGCAATAGTAACATGCCCTTTTTTAGAGCGATCGCAATTCCAAAGGGTTGTTCCCGTGTTATTTAGACGAATTCCCAACAAAGCTTTTCGAGTTTCAGGATTAATTTCCCCGGAGAGTAACTCTATCTGAGCATTCGTCTGGAAATCAAGATTGTAACATTCAGGATAATCATCAAATGGTTTACGAGCAGTTAAATTATTTACGACATTCAGAGGAGACGAAGCAAAATTCTTCAATGGTTGAGAGAGTTGTTCAGACGAAAAGAATCCATTGATGCTTACATAGCGGGCAACATCAATAAATCCAAACTTCTCAAGTAGATAATCTAGATACTCCACAGAAAAAGGATTTTCAAGCGTGCCAAATTTTTTCATCTCTTGCAGCAGTTGTCGCTCTAACTCTTTGAATTTAGGGTGCCACGCTCCTTCTACAATACCTAGACATCCTCCAGACACAAGAAAACGAAAACTTTTTTCAAAGGCAATTTCTTCATCAACCACATGGTGTAAAACGTCAAAAAATAAGATGCCGTCAAAAATTTCATCTTCAAACTTCACCTCTTCAAGAGTTGTTTGATGAAAGCGCACCCGAGAAGACGCTTCATTATATTGATGATGCTCTCCTAGAGCATTACAGCGTTCTTGAGCAATTTGAATCAGATCTGCTGAGGGTTCGATAGCATCAACAGAGAAGCCTAACATCAATAAAATCTCAGTTATCCACCCAGGTCCACTCCCGACCTCCAAAATTCTCCCTCGTGAAGGTAAACGCATTACCTTCAATAAATTAAGCAGTTCGTACATTAAACGAAAGTAGACATCATTTGCCAAATTAGCATCAAAAGGTTTGCGATAAAGCCAACGAATACCCTCTTCGCTCATTTTAGATGCGTACGACTCAGCAGCCTCTATAGCCTTCTTATATTCGACTGGATTATCTGTTAGAAAACGCTTTAACTTTAGAGCACTAGCAGAAGTTTGAAAGTCTGACATAAAAGGGTAAATATGGATAAATCATAGTTTGCACGCATATCTTACAACATCTCCGACCATAGGGGAAACATCAGAGCTATTTCATACCTCTGTTACTGATTCGCAGAATGATATTCTTGTGAAGAAAAAGTCATTCGGCAAAGACTCGTACTCTCTCCCATGATGAATCAGATGTTGTCGTTGCTGCGCCATCTCGACTTTATGATTCCTAACATTGGGGTTACCAGAACTTGTGAGTTTTTACTGACTCAGAGACGTTAGTTGATTTTAAGTAAATAATAGTCTGTCATTATAGGGTAAAACAAAACTACAGATTGCAGTATGGTAGTAATCAAGACTGATATGAGGCATTCACAGCTACGCATCGCTATTGTCAGTACACCTCGCTCTGGGAACACTTGGCTGCGGCGACTTCTGGCCGATACTTATGCATTGCAAGAACAGGCTACACACAATCCAGAAGACCTGAACTGGGATGAACTGCCATCTCGTTTCGTCTTACAAATTCATTGGCATCGAATTGAGCCTTTCTTGTCTTTGCTAGAGCAGCAACAGTTTCGCGTTGTAGTGCTGTCTCGCCATCCACTGGATGTTCTGATTTCCATATTGCATTTTGCGCCCAATGAGCACAATACAGCTCGCTGGCTTGAAGGTGAAGCGGGAGACGAAGCCAGTATTGTTGGTGCCTCACCTCGTAGCCCAGCTTTTTTGGACTATGCTGCGTCACCGAGGGCTGCGATCCTGCTCAACGTGAGTCGAGAGTGGGTGCGAGGCAACCGTTGGTTTCGCTACGAAGATATCGTCCGTGATCCAACTGATGCGCTCCGTCGGATGGGGCGATCGCTTGGTCATCAAGCCTATCCTGAAGCCATTGCCAAAGCGATCGCCGCCAACTCTATAGAGAAACTGCGTCCAACCGCGCATAATCAGCATTTCTGGCGGGGGCAGCCTGGGCACTGGAAGCACTTACTTCCGGCGGCT
Organism: Leptolyngbyales cyanobacterium; assembly: GCA_038250345.1. GTDB lineage: Bacteria > Cyanobacteriota > Cyanobacteriia > Leptolyngbyales > Leptolyngbyaceae > ULC077BIN1. Next base: position 76 of record JBBSCL010000053.1, on the reverse strand, counting down.
GAGGCTCATAAAATTGCACAGGCTCACCGTGCAGTGTTTGACGAATTTGGCTATGAGTGCGATCCAGATGAGAGTT
>JBBSCL010000052.1:0-10921 GCA_038250345.1 Leptolyngbyales cyanobacterium | reverse complement strand
TCGCTGTGATGTTGCTACAATCTGCTTTGGATTAGCGGCAAGCATGGGAGCTTTCCTGTTAACAGCAGGTGCATTTGGCAAAAGAATGTCACTTCCTAGCTCTCGGATTATGATCCACCAACCGCTTGGGGGTGCCCAAGGACAAGCAGTAGACATTGAAATTCAGGCTAGAGAAATTCTTTATCATAAGCGGAAGCTGAATGAGCTACTGTCGTATCACACAAAGCAGCCATTTGAAAAATTGGAGGCAGATACAGAAAGAGATTTTTTCATGTCTGCCGAGGAAGCAAAGAACTATGGTCTGATCGATCAAGTGATTTTTAGACAAAATCTTCCACAACCGGGAGAGGATGTGGCTGCGGTATAGGCTAAGAGGAACATATGTCTAAGTACGACTCTCATCTGAAATGTTCTTTTTGTGGCAAATCTCAAGAGCAGGTTCGCAAACTGATTGCTGGACCCGGAGTTTACATTTGTGATGAATGTGTAGACTTATGCAACGAGATTTTGGATGAAGAGTTGTTTGACTCTAGTGCGACGGCTCCTCAACCTGTCCCCCGGCGAGAAGCCTCTCCTGAAAAGCGGAAGTCGCGATCGTCTAATATTTCTCTGGGTCAGCTTCCAAAACCCCGCGAGATTAAGGGTTATTTAGACGATCACGTCATTGGTCAAGATGATGCAAAAAAGGTGCTTTCAGTTGCGGTCTATAACCATTACAAGCGGCTAAGCTTTTTGCAGGCTAAAGGAAATGGGAAAATTGCGCCGGAAGATTCTATAGAATTGCAAAAGTCTAATATTTTGCTAATCGGACCCACAGGCTGCGGTAAGACCCTGCTTGCTCAGACTTTGGCTGAAATTTTGGAAGTTCCCTTTGCGGTAGCAGATGCCACTACCCTAACTGAGGCAGGTTACGTTGGCGAAGATGTGGAAAATATCTTGCTACGTTTACTGCAAGTAGCCGATTTAGACGTGGAAGAAGCCCAACGCGGCATCATTTATATTGATGAAATTGATAAGATTGCCCGGAAAAGTGAGAATCCTTCTATTACACGGGATGTGTCGGGAGAGGGAGTTCAGCAAGCCCTCTTGAAAATGCTTGAAGGCACGATCGCGAATGTTCCGCCGCAGGGTGGACGCAAACATCCCTATCAAGACTGCATTCAAATTGACACCAGCAATATTTTGTTTATCTGCGGCGGTGCTTTTGTTGGATTGGATAAGGCGATCGAGCAGCGAATTGGCAGAAAATCAATTGGCTTTATTCAACCAGGCGATACCCAATCAAAAGACAAACGCACGGCTGATATGTTGAAGCATCTTGAGCCTGATGATCTCGTCAAGTTTGGCATGATTCCAGAGTTTATTGGGCGCATTCCAGCGATGGCAGTGGTCGATCCGTTGGATGAAGATACCTTAACCGCTATTTTGACCGAGCCGCGCAATGCTTTAGTAAAGCAATATCAAAAGCTGCTAAAGATGGATAATGTCATTCTTGAATTCAAGCAGGATGCAATCCGGGCGATCGCGCAAGAAGGATATCGCCGTAAAACAGGAGCGCGGGCGCTTCGCAGCATTGTTGAAGAGCTAATGCTAGATGTGATGTATGAATTGCCTTCTCGGAAGGATGTCACCTGTTGCACTATCACTCGCGAGATGGTTGAAAAGCGCTCCACTGCCGAGTTGTTGCTTCATCCTTCGTCATTGCCAAAGCCAGAATCTGCCTAGAAGACTCAATGTCTAATGACTATGAAGGTTTAAAACTGCGCCTTTATATGGATTTTATCTGTGTTTAAATCATGCCATATAGTCTAATTAACGGGATTAGCCACCATTACGAGTGGATTACCTCATCGGGAGATGCTCAGCCTTCTGGTAAGCCAGTGATGGTCTTTGTTCATGGTTGGGGTGGCTCTGCTCGATATTGGGAGAGTACTGCCCAGGCAATTTCCACCACTTTTGACTGCCTCCTCTATGATATGCGGGGCTTTGGGCGATCGACCTTTGCTAATTCTGCCGCTTTAGCAGATGACAGTCCTCTAAAAGACAAATCTCCTAGCTATGAATTAGAAACCTATGCCCATGATCTTGTTGAGCTATTAAACACGCTTGGATTAGAGAAGATATACCTTAACGCACACTCAATGGGCGCTTCGATCGCAGTTTTTTTTCTAAACCTGTATCCAGAGCGAGTTCACCAAGCAATCTTGACTTGCAGCGGCATTTTTGAATATGACAAAAAATCGTTCGAGGCGTTTTACACTTTTGGCGGCTATGTTGTAAAGTTTCGCCCCCGCTGGCTCTATCAACTGCCATTGATGGATCGCCTATTTATGCAACGCTTCTTGCACCGTCCGCTGTCGGGAACAATCAGCCGCGACTTTTTAAATGATTTTTTGATGGCAGATTATGAAGCGGCAGTGGGGACGATTTTCACCTGCGTTAGCCAGAAAGCGGCTGAAGGGATGCCTGGAGAATTTTCTCGACTAACAGTTCCGACTCTGATGATTTCGGGCGATCGCGACATCATTATTGCGGCTGAACTAGGGCAAAAAGCCGCTGCCCTCAATCGTGATTACATTCAGCTAGTCGTAATGTCTGATACAGCTCACTTTCCGATGCTGGAGGATGCGCCTACCTACTTGCAGCACTTAGCCAATTTTCTGAAGATCGACTGTCTGGCTGCTCAACCTTCAGCTTCACAAATTAGCTAAATCTACGATGCTCTTAGGCAAGATGTCGTAACACCCTAATACTTTTAGCGTATCTGTATGATGTCTCAATTCTTCTAAAGCCGATTGAACAAAGCTTTGGCGAGTATCAGCCTCTAAATCAATAAAAAATAGATAGTCACCGAGAGATCGTTTTGTCGGGCGAGATTCAATCCGACTCAGATTAATTCCTTGTTGGGCAAAAATATCCAGTGGCTTAACTAAAGCTCCAGGCATATCATGCACACTAAAAGCAAGCGAGGCATGGCTTCCCCCTGGTGAGGGCTGCAAGCCTAACACCCAAAAACGAGTGCAATTATCAGGGTGATCATTAATTGGGTGAGCCAAAATCGGCACTTTATATAGCAACGCTGCTCTTTGAGAGGAAATGGCTCCAGCCTGCCTATCGTGTTCAAGTTGTTGCAGGGCTTCCGTTGTAGAGTTGGTCGGAATCAACTGTGCATTCGGACTATGGCGCTCTAACCAAGCCTGACATTGGGCAAGCGCTTGTGGATGTGAATAGATTGTTTGAATCGACTCAATTTTAGTTGCATGAGACATCAAAGCATGGGAAATCGGTAGTACGAGCGCTCGCTGAATTTGCAGCTTATCCAAAATCCAAAGCGTGTCGAGAGTCATTGTCACACTGCCTTCAATCGAGTTTTCGATCGGCACCACGGCTAAATCTGCCTGTTGCAGTGCAACCGCATTCAGCGTTTGAGCAATACTAGGATAAGGGCACAGTAACGCCTCCTGCTGAAAACTCTGAGCTAGCCAGTTGGAATAGACCAAAGCAGCAGCTTCAGCGTAGGTGCCAGAGGGTCCTAAATGTGCGATCGATACTGCCATCCCGTTCTAATCCTTCCTACACCTAACCGACTGTTAACCGTTGCTTTTCAACATACGCCTTACCTTCTGACTAAGGGTCTAAATTCTCAGGGTTGTTACAGCACTTCATTTTCGTTAAGCCCCAAGCTTGCAAATAGATTCTTTCACTAAAGTAATCTCTAGAATTTTAGGCTGTGGCTCGAAAAACTTTCTTCGATATGGATGCGTATTAGAGTTAAGCCAGAAAGGCTGCTACTCTAAACGGCAATGAGGAATATACTTGAGTTGTAGGGTACTTTTTACCTCAGAGGGCTGAGGATTTTTTCTTTTTAATTCTTTAAAATCAGTGGTAATTCGCTACATTTTATCCTTCTCTTTTCACTTGCGCTTCAAATGGATATTCAGTTTTTAGCTTCTCAATCGGTGGATATTCCTGTTGTTGAGCAGCCCGTGCCGATTCAGCACTATCTGCGTCAACCTCAACGACTGATCAATGCTTTAGCAGGCTCTAGTAAAATTGAACTTTTGGGCAATGACCTTTTTCGGTTGAAGATGCGCCCACTCAAATTCATGCTGTTAAGTTTACAACCTACGGTAGATATGCGGGTTTGGGCAGAATCGGATGGCGTTGTGCGGTTGCAGTCAGTCCGCTGTGAAATTCGCGGGGTTGAATATATTAACCAGAGATTTTCGTTGAATTTGATGGGTCACTTGCAAGTTATTAATCAGGTTATTAATGACCAAAAAGAAACTCGATTAAAGGGGAAAGCTGATTTGGAAGTATTGGTAGATTTGCCGCCGCCGCTTTGGTTCACCCCTAAATCCATTTTAGAAACAACAGGAAATGGACTATTGAAAAGTGTTTTACTGACTATCAAACAGCGGTTAATTTATCAACTGTTGTCGGACTATCGAACGTGGGCGATCGCGCAACTTGAGGACGAAACTTTAAATCAGTCTGGAACGCTACCTGCTAGTAGTTTTTTAGGCTAATTTTCCTGACTTAAATGATTGGAGCTATATTCCAAAAGTGCTAGGCGACAAGGACTAAACGATTTACGGTGATAAGGCGTGATACCGTATTTGTGAATTGCTTGTCGATGAATAGGAGTGCCATAGCCTTTGTTCGTTGCGAAACCATATTGTGGGTAGCGCGATGCTAGCCGAGTCAGCAGTTGATCTCGCCAAACCTTAGCAAGGATGCTAGCGGCAGCAATGACGGTGGATTTTTGATCTCCTTTGACTAAAGTTTTTTGCGGAATCGCCAATTCAGGTATCCGTTGATTCCCATCAATCAAGCAAAAATTTGGCTGGACGGCTAATCTCAAGATCGCCCGTTTCATTGCCAAGAGTGATGCTTGCAAGATGTTCAGCCGATCAATTTCTCGGACTGAAGCGTAGCCAATCTGGTAGGCAACCGCAACAGATCGAATTTGGACCGCTAGTCGTTGACGTTCTGATGGAGACAAAAGCTTGCTATCAGTCACTCCGGCGATCGCTAAATCAGCTAGGGCACTATCGGGCAAAATCACTGCTGCCGCAACCACTGGACCAAATAGTGCTCCACGTCCCACCTCGTCTACTCCGGCAATAATCAGGCTGGAATCCCTAGAGCTGCTTAGCTCTAGAAGTTCAAGCTGATCAACCGTGAGTGATTTCCTGCGTCCCATATTCCAACGCTGGTTTAATCAGTCGTGCTGGCAGAGGAACGGCGGCGACGACGGCGAACAATGCCATTGTCTGGTTCTGGCTCTGGTTCTAATTCTGGTTCCAGTTCCAGTTCTGGTGTTTCTATTTGCAGTTCTGGCTCCATAGCCTCAAGTGCGATGTTTGGCAACTTTGGAATGATTTTGATCGGAGCGGCGATCGCCACTTCCTGCTTTTCTTCTGCGGGTGGGCTGTAGTTAAATTCTTCTCGCCCTGCGGCTGGCTCCAATGAGTTCACTTTTGCAGTAGATGGTTCTAATGCATCGACTATTAATTGAACTGGAGGGGCTTGTCCGGGTAGAACAACCGAAATAACTGCTGATTTAGGATTTTTCACCTCTTGTTGAGACAACACCAACGGAGAAACGCCCATCCAAGCATAAACCTCTTGCTCTTCGGGAGTCATTTCAACCATCACCATCTCTGGTGGTTCTATGGGCTTACTTTCACGCCGAGAGCGTCCCCGCTTTTCCTCTATTTCAGATGAAACAACCGCCTCTTTCTCTTCTGCTATCTCTCCCTGCTCTAATCCATTGTCTGGACGAATACTGTCTGGACGAATGCTGTCTGGACGAATGCTGTCTGGACGAATGCGATCGCGTAAAGCGGCTCCCTCACGGGAATCGCGGCGACCACGAGGCACTTCCCGCTCCCTAGGCTTTTCAACAACCTCTTCCCCAGCAATATCTCCATCCGGCGGATGATCTTCTGCTCCATTGTTAGGAACTCTGCTTGGCATCCGGCTTTCGCCCCAAGCAGCACCCCGCCCACGATCTCGACTAGTCGGTGGTTCCTCACCGGTGCGGCGGCGGCGGCGGCGGCGATTATTGCCTCCTACTTCTTGATAATTGGGATGGCTAAGCATCTCTTGCATATCGTCTGCGTCTTCGTCTTCCCGTTCTTCCCAAGGAAATTCAGCAGGCAGAGAAATATCAGGCAACTCACGACTCGGTAGCTCTCGTCCCCGTGTAGCTCCACGGTCTGCACGATACTCCCGAATTGGAGTGATGACAGAATTCTCAGCGACCTCTTCATCGGAGTGATCGAGTTCACCCGGCAAATGTATTATTTGTCCAGTGCCACTACAAGTTGGGCAAGCACGTCCAAATAGTTCGTAAATGTTTTTACCTTGACGCTTTCTGGTTAGCTCAATCAACCCTAATTCCGTCAATTGGGCAATCTGAGGACGGGCTTTATCCGATCGCAGCGCTTTATTGAAATGTTCCAGCACTTGCAGTTGATCACGGCGAGATTCCATATCAATGAAATCTACGATGATGACTCCAGCAATATTCCTTAGCCGAAGTTGACGCGCAATTTCGGTCGCAGCTTCACAGTTTGTCCACAGGACTGTTTCTCGTGCTGTTGCAGAACGAGTAAAGGAGCCAGAGTTTACGTCAACCACGGTTAAAGCTTCGGTGCGCTCAATAATAATATAGCCACCAGAAGGCAAGTCAACTCTAGGTTTAAGCGCCTCTCGAATGGCGGCATTGATGCGGAAGTATTCTAAAATTGAGGCGCGATCGCGGTGATGATCAATCAAAACGCCTTGAGGTAATTTGCCGCCGCCCCAAGTCGTTAAATGCTGTTTGATTCGTCTCAAGCCAGTGTGTGAATCTGCCACAATCCGATTCACATCGCTACTGTAGACATCTCGCAACACCCGCTGAATAAAATCGTCATCTCGGTTTAGCAGGGCTGGGGCACGAGTTGAAGCCGCTTCTCGGCAAATGGTTTCCCATTGCTCTTGCAGTGCTTCCAAATCTTCGATGATGGCTTCTTCGGGCACACCCTCCGCTTCCGTTCGCACGACCAAACCCATACCAGCGGGTTTAATCAAAATTGCTAAAGCTCTTAAGCGATTGCGTTCGTTCTCATTGCGAATACGGCGCGAAAGATTAACCCCTTTTCCATGGGGCATCAAGACCAGATACCGACCAGGGAAAGAAATATTTCCAGTTAAGCGAGGTCCTTTGTTGCCAGTCGGCTCTTTCATTACCTGCACCAGCACTTTTTGCTGGGGGCGCAGCAGTTCGGTAATCGATCCAGCCGCCCGTTGCAGCTTTAAAGGACCCAAATCAGTGACATGAATGAAGCCATTTCGGTCAGAGTCTCCAATGTTGACAAATGCGGCATCAATCCCTGGCAGCACATTTTCAACAACTCCTAGAAAGACATCACTCACTTGGTGAGTTCCAGTGGCAACAATTAACTCTTGAATTTGATCTTCTGAAAAAACAGCAGCAATGCGGTGCTGTTCCGCGATAATAATTTGTTTCGGCATTCAGTTTCCTCAAGATTCAGCGATCGCATTGAGTGGCAAGCGTCCTGCTTATGAACCACCCATCGGGTTAAAACAATTTTTGAAAGCGATAGAAGCTACAGGGCTTGCAGATGCAGCAAGAAAACTCTCATCCAAGCTAGGTGAAGAGCCTAAGAACAGCTAGCCCCAACGCAGAATAACTGAGCCAAACAACTATATCCAAGACTGGAAAGCCCATATTCATTAGGGTATCAAGATCTTGTTCATTAGTAGAAAGCTTAGTGAAGCAAGCTGCTCCCAGTATTAACACTGGCGTATGAAGCGGTTCCCCAGGTATTCCCAGTCCGCAACAGCCTCTATTGATGAGCATTATAACGTGCAGAGGCTACTGAGATATTAATTTTAATGGATTTCAGCTTTGCGATTAAGCCTGTATCATCCCGTGAAAGTATGCACATCAAAAAGTAGAGACAAAGGGACACTCGCTTTTGGCTTAAATTGAAAGCATCTTAGGGTAGATAACATTGCTGCAAATCGTAGAGTTTTAAGCAGTTTTTAAAATCAAGCGGGTGCGATGGGTTTTGAATAGATGTAACTTTCGGTTTGCAACTTGTTCTAGCATCCGAAGCAGCGCATCGGGACGCAACAATGTGCCGTCATTGCGGCAGCTACCGACGTATTTCAGGCAGAGGTGAGAAGTGATAAACGAGGTGCAATCAGAGGGAATCAGTTCTAGGTGAAACAAGCGATCGCGTAAATTCACTGCACGAGTTTTCCCAGATTTGGTAGTTTGTTCTATCCAAATTTCCTGGCTATCCAGCACCGCTTCAATCCAAGTTTGCCATTGCTGGAGATCGAAGGGGTTTCCTTCCTCTTCATCGGCAATGCCCACCGCAATTTCATACTCTGCCTGCTCAAGTAACTGAGTTGCAGCAGGCGCACTCAGGCTAATTTGTTCCACTCGATAAATGGGCATGTTTGCTGGAAGCTGAGCAGCTAACTTTACTTTAAATACTTCTAGATCCATTGATTCAGTTAATTCAAAGTCAACGATTTCACCGGAACTCGTTACGCCCAACGGCAGGGCGCTCGCAGGAATAATCCGCGGACCGGGGTGAAACCCGCCTGTAAAAGTGATGGGCAAAGAGGCTCGTCGGGCAGCTCGATCATAGAGCCGCATCAAATCCAAATGGCTGACTAATGCCATATCGCCCTGTTTACCTAACCACACTCGCACTCGTTGAACCCGCTGCTGATTGGGCACGAACTGCCCGACAAATTCAGGAATGGCAGGCGGTGGCACAATCACATTGTGTCCAAAATCGACGCTGCATACCCCGCAGTGCGAACAGCCTTCAAAGGAGCAATCCGGCACGGTTGCGGCGGCTAATGCTCGTTGCAAATCATCGATCAACCACTGTTTATCGATGCCTGTATCGAGGTGATCCCAAGGTAGAGGCGCATTGTAGAAAGAAGGATCTGGGATACTGGGTGTAGAAATAGGCTGATTTTCGGCTTGATCAAAAATGTTCCATTCACCGTTTTCGACTTGCCGATATTTCCAAGTTAGATCTGCTTCGGCGATCGCCTGTGACCAAGCGCCATAGGCACGCTCTAAGCTTTCCCACCAGGCATCCATGCCAGCGCCTAATTGCCATGCCCGGAGAATGACCGGGGCTAAACGGCGATCGCCTCTGCCCACAAAGTCCTCCATTGCCGAGATGCGGACATCGGTGAAATTAACTTTCAATCCACGACTATGGCGAAATTCTGATTTTAGGAGGGTCTGCTTACGCGCAAATTCCGCAGTAGAAACCGAGTGCCACTGGAAGGGCGTATGGGGTTTGGGCGTAAAGTTAGAAATGGTGATGTTGAAATTAAGCGACTTCCTGCCTTGCGATCGGCACTCTTGCTGAAGCCAGCGCACCGTTTCGGCAATTCCGATTACATCTACATCCGTTTCGCCGGGTAGCCCAATCATGAAATAAAGTTTGACCCGATCCCATCCTTGCTCATGAGCCGTTTTGATGCCACGCAGCAATTCTTCGTTGGTCAGCCCTTTATTTACAATGTCCCGCAGGCGTTGGGTGCCTGCTTCCGGGGCAAAGGTGAGTCCTCCTTGGCGGGTGCCACCCAAGATGTTGGCAATATTTTTGTCAAAGCGATCGACCCGCTGACTGGGCAAAGCGAGGGAAATATTTTCATCTTTAAGCCGATTTTTAATTTCTACACCCACGGCTGGCAAAGCTAAATAATCAGAACAACTGAGAGACAGCAGCGAAAATTCGTTGTATCCCGTTGCTCGCATTCCTTGCTCGATCGCATCAATCACCACTTCCGGCTCCACATCTCGCGCTGGACGGGTGAGCATTCCAGGCTGGCAAAAACGACATCCCCGCGTGCAACCTCGCCGAATTTCAATCACGAGGCGATCGTGAACGGTTTCCACATAAGGCACTAGCCCAATAGAGTAAGCAGGCATCGGTGTCGCCACCCGCCGTAAAATTCGGGCAGGCACCTTCGCCCGATTGGGCTGCACAGAACCATCCGCTGCCAAATCATAAAACTGCGGCACATACACACCGGGCACTTGGGCAAGATCGAGCAGCAACGCTTCACGGCTTAGCTTAGCGAGTTTGCCTTCTTCAATCACTAAGCCAATTTCGGGTAAAAGTTCTTCGCCATCGCCAAGCGCAATAAAGTCAAAGAAATCTGCGTAGGGTTCAGGATTTGATGTGGCAGTTTGCCCCCCGGCGAAGATCAGCGGATAGCTGCCTGCTTCAACATTCCACACCCCCGAAGCGTTGCGTTCTTGAGCAGTGAGGGGAATGCCAGCCAAATCCAGCATCTCCAGAATGTTGGTTGCGCCTAACTCATAGCTGAGGCTAAACCCCAAGATATCGAATTTGGTTAATGCCTGACGAGATTCGACTGCGAATAATGGAGTGTTGGTGGTGCGAAGTTTGGTGACAAAATCAACGGCAGGCAGATAGGCGCGATCGCATAACTGACGAGGTTGAGCATTCAAAATGCTGTATAAAATAATGTGCCCAAGGTTAGAAGCACCGACCTCATAGACTTCTGGGTAAGTCAGCGCCCATCGGACAACCGCTTCATCCCACAATTTGTGTACCGCACCCAGCTCATTGCCCAAATAGCGCGCGGGTCGAAGAATATCTGGAGTCAATAATGTTTCGACTGCGATCGCCACAAGCAACAATCTCCTACGAGCCAACAAACGATAACAGATTTCAGTATACTAAATGCCTGCTTGGCAGAAGTTTGAAGCGCTGGAATATTTATAACCCTAAGATTTACAAGCCTGTCAATGCAAAATGCCTCAAAGCATAACCTTGAGGCATTTTCAGATTAACAGCTAATTTTTAGACTATGGCATTAAAGATCACTCTGATTT